>DASTHR010000293.1:0-9488 GCA_035718105.1 Burkholderiales bacterium | reverse complement strand
GTTTGACGCCCGAGGCGAAGATCATTGCTTACAGCGAAGGGTGTCCACGGCAGATCGTCGAATACAGCAAGCTGGTCTATGGCTTTCAGTGCCACATGGAGTTCAACCCGGAGGTCATCGAACTGCTCATCGCCAATGCGGATCCCGCACTTGAAACGCTCGCCCATTACAGGTTTGTTCAGCAGGCGGATGCTCTCAGGCAAAGCGATTATTCCGATATGAATGCAAAGCTGTTCATGTTCCTGGACAAGTTGTCCGAGGAATATAGGGCGGTCTACCCTTGACTGCATGGTCGTCGGCAATGGGGCACAAGCGGCGGTCCGCCGTCTCACGAGTTGCGGCTAAAGCGTATCCATCGATCATCTGGTCGGCAGGTGTTTTTCCGAAGAACTGTCTGGTGCCGGTGCAAGGTATCGCCGCGAAAGCCCGACGGGCGGCGATCCGATAAGGCGTGGTGGCCTTCGGATTCAGCGCTGCACCTGTCGCGTGGGACGATGTGCCGGGACTGACTCCCCCGCTGCTTGCGCGGCCCGGGCCGGTGTAATACGCTGCGCCATCCCTTTTCCTACCGATCCGCATGGCCCTGATCAGACCCTTCCGCGGGCTGCGCCCGCCTCCCGCCATGGCGGCGCAGATCGCGAGCCCACCCTACGACGTGGTGAGCACCGAGGAGGCCCGCGCCATCGCCGCCGGCAATCCCCGCTGCTTCCTGCGGGTGTCGCGGCCTGAGGTGGACCTGCCCGCCGGCATCGACGAGCATTCCGACGAAGTGCACGCGAAAGGCGCGGCGAACTTGCGGGAGTTCATGGCGCAGGGTTGGTTGGCCGGGGACACGGCGCCGCGTTTCTACGTTTACCGCCAGCGCATGGGCGCCCATGTGCAGTCCGGGTTCGTGGCGGCCGCCAGCGTCGATGAGTACGACCGGGAGCTGATCCGCAAGCACGAGCTGACCCGCCCCGACAAGGAGGACGACCGCACCCGCCACATCGTGGCCCTGGAGGCCAACGACGAGCCGGTGTTCCTCACCTACCGTTCCCGGCCCGAGGTGGACGGCCTGCTGGAGGAAGTCGAGCGCGGTGCGCCGGAATACGACTTCGTCAGCGACGACGGCATTGCCCACAGCTTCTGGGTGGCGCCCGAGGCGATGAACCCGCGCATCGAGCGCGCCTTCGCCGAGGTTCCCATGCTCTACATTGCCGACGGGCACCATCGCTCGGCGGCCGCGTCCCGCGCCCACCGCCAGTTCGAGCAGGCGGGCCGCGCCGGGGGCGCCCATGGTTCCTTCCTGGCCGTGATCTTCCCCCACAGCCAGATGCAGATCCTGGATTACAACCGGGCGGTGACGGACCTGAACGGCTTGTCGCCGGAGGCTTTCCTGGCGCGGGTGCGGGAGCGCTTCGGCGTGGAGCCGGCGCCGCAGCCGAAGCCCGACGCCGCGCACCGCTTCGGCATGTACCTGGAGGGACGCTGGCACCGCCTGGTGGCCCGGCCGGGGAGCTTCGCGAACACGCCCCTGGGTGTGCTGGACGTGAATATCCTGCAGGACAACCTGCTGGCGCCGCTGCTGGGCATCGCCGACCCGCGGCGCGACCCGCGCATCCAGTTCGTGGGCGGCATCCGCGGCACCGCGGAGCTGGAGCGCCTGGTGGATTCCGGCCGTGCGCGGGTGGCGTTCGCCCTGTTCCCCACCAGCCTGGACCAGCTCATCGCCATCGCCGACGCCGGCGAGATCATGCCGCCCAAGTCCACCTGGTTCGAGCCCAAGCTGCGCAGCGGCCTCGTGCTGCACCCGTTTTTTTGATTCTGTTCACCACCAAGACACCAAGGCACCAGGTATCAAGAGAGACACGGTGCATGACTGCGCCATCTCCGCTACCCGTTCGTCACGTGGCGCGGGGTAACTTCCTGTCTCCGCTTTCCTTGGTGGCTTGGTGCCTTGGTGGTTCGGAATTGGCCTGTCCCAAGTGAATCTCGCGCCATACCTGGAGGTGTTCCGCAGCCGCCGCATCGCGGTGCTGCTGCTGCTGGGCTTCGCCTCCGGGCTGCCGCTGGCGCTCACCTCCGGCACCCTGCAGGCGTGGATGGCGGTGGAGGGCGTGGACATCACCACCATCGGCCTGTTCACCCTGGTGGGGCTGCCCTACACCTGGAAGTTCCTGTGGGCTCCTCTCATGGACCGCTTCGTGCCGCCGTGGCTGGGGCGGCGCCGCGGCTGGATCGTGGCGACCCAGCTGCTGCTGATGGCGGGCATCGCCGCCATGGGTTCGCTTTCCCCCGCCAATGCGCCGTGGGCGCTGGCTGCGATGGCGCTGCTGGTAGCGTTCAGTTCCGCCTCCCAGGACATCGTGTTCGACGCCTACCGCACGGACCTGCTGCGGGAGCGGGAGCGGGGCCCCGGCGCCGCGGTTTCAGTGCTGGGCTACCGGCTCGCCATGCTGGTCTCCGGCGCCCTGGCGCTGATCCTGGCGGACCGCATCGGCTGGCAGGAGACCTACTGGTTCATGGCCGGGCTGATGATGGTGGGGGTGGCCGCCACCTTGTGGGGCCCGGAGCCGGACGGGGAGATCAAGCCGCCGCGCAGCCTGCGGGAGGCGGTGGCGGAGCCCCTGCGCGAGTTCTTCTCCCGCAACGGCGCGCTGTGGATGCTGGCCCTGATCGTGCTCTACAAGATCGGCGATGCCTTCGCCGGCAGCCTCACCACCGCGTTCCTGATCCGCGGCGCCGGTTTCACACCCACCGACGTGGGCGCCATCAACAAGGGCATGGGGCTTGCCGCCACCATCATCGGCGCCCTGTTCGGCGGCGCGCTGATGGTGAAGCTGCGCCTGTACCGGGCGCTGATGCTGTTCGGGGTGCTGCAGGCGGTGTCCAATCTCACCTTCATGTGGCTCGCCACCGCGGGCAAGAGCTACGCGATCATGGTGCTGGCGGTGGGCTTCGAGAACCTGGCGGGCGGCATGGGCACCGCGGCCTTCGTGGCGCTGCTGATGGCGCTGTGCAACCACCGCTACACCGCAACCCAGTATGCCCTGCTGTCCGCGCTGGCGGCGGTGGGGCGCGTCTATGTCGGACCGGCTTCGGGCTACGTGGTGGAGGCGGTGGGCTGGGCGGGTTTCTTCCTCATCACTTTCCTTGCCGCCCTGCCCGGCCTCGGCCTGCTGCGGGCCATGCGCGCCACGGTGGATTCCATGGAGCGTCCGTAGGTCCGCGTTCATGCGGACGGCGACGGTGTTGTCCGGCTGAAGCCGGACCCACACTCACTTCATGGCCTCGATCCGGAACACCGCGATGGAGCCCAGCAGGTTGGGCAGTGTCGTGACCTCCGCGCCCTGGTGCAGCACCCGGCGCTCCAGGATCCGCACCCCGTGCTGGGAGCAGAAGGACTCGAAGTCGGCCACCGTGCACAGGTGCACGTTCGGCGTGTCGAACCACTGGTAGGGCAGGGCGTCGGACACCGGCATGTTGCCCAGGGCCACCTGCAGCCGGTTGCGCCAGTAGCCGAAATTCGGGAACGACACGATGCCCTCCCGGCCCACCCGCAGCATCTCCCGCACCAGCTCTTCGGTGTGGCGCATCGCCTGCAGCGTCTGGGACAGGATCACGTAGTCGAAGGATCCCGACTCGAAAGCCGACAGCCCGGACTCCAGGTCGCTCTGGATGATGTTCACGCCATTCTTCACGCAGGCCAGCACCGCGTCGTCGGTGATCTCCACCCCGTAGCCCCGGGCCTCGCGGGTCTCCGCCAGGTAGCGCAGCAGGGTTCCGTCGCCGCAGCCCAGGTCCAGTATCTTGGCGCGCGGCCGCACCCATTCGGCGATGGCCGCGAAATCGCCCCGGGAGACGATGGTGGGCGCGTCGTGGTGCATGCCCTGGTAGACCATTTCAGACCGTGATGTTGGCCATGTAGGCGCGCATCACCTCGTGGTAATGCGGGTCCACCATGAGAAAGGAATCGTGGCCGTGCGCGCTCTGGATCTGCGCGTAGCTCACGTCCAGCTCGTTGTCGAGCAGCGCCTTGACGATCTCCTGGGAGCGCCCCGGCGAGAAGCGCCAGTCGGAGCTGAAGGCCACCACCAGGAAGTTTGCCCGGGCGCCGCGGAAGGCCGCGGACAGGTCGCCGCCGTGGTCCAGCGCCGGGTCGAAGTAGTCCAGCGCCTTGGTCATGAGCAGGTAGGTGTTGGCGTCGAAGCGGTCGGCGAACTTGTCCCCCTGATAGCGCAGGTAGGACTCGATCTCGAATTCCACGTCGAAACCGAACGACAGGGCCCCGGAGCGCAGCTCGCGCCCGAACTTCTCCGCCATGGAGTCGTCGGACAGGTAGGTGATGTGGCCCAGCATCCGGGCGAGCCGCAGTCCGCGCCGCGGGCTGGTGCCGTGCTCGTAGAAGTCGCCGCCGTGGAAATCCGGGTCGGTCAGTATCGCCTGGCGCGCGACATCGTTGAAGGCGATGTTCTGGGCGGTCAGCTTCGGGGCGGCGGCGATGGACAGCACGTGGCGCACCCGCTCGGGGTGGGTGAGGGACCACTGCAGCGCCTGCATTCCTCCAAGGCTGCCGCCCAGCACCGCGGCGAACTGCTCGATGCCGAGATGGTCCGCCAGCCGCGCCTGGGCCTCCACCCAGTCGTCCACGGTGACCACGGGGAAGCGCGGCCCGTAGGGCTTGCCGGTGGCGGGATCGATGCTGGAGGGGCCGGTGGACCCATGGCAGCCGCCCAGGTTGTTCACCCCGATGACATGGAACTTCCGGGTATCGATGGGCTTGCCGGGGCCGACGATGTTGTCCCACCAGCCGAGGTTGCGGGGGTTGTCCTCGTAGTTGCCGGCCACGTGGTGATTGCCGGACAGCGCATGGCAGATCAGCACGGCGTTGGAGCGCGCGGCGTTAAGCTCGCCGTAGGTTTCGTAGACCAGTTGATAGGCGTCGAGGATCGCGCCGCTGCGGAACTTGAGGGGCGTGGTGAACTGCAGGGTCTGGGCGGCGACGGCGCCGACCGAGCCGGGTTCGGGCATAATCGGGATCGGAACGAGGTTCCAATGTTGCGCGCAATTATAGCTTTATTCCGGGGGCCTTCCCCAGACCCGATGGAACGCTTCCTGGAGCGCTACTACGGGCGCATGGTGATTGTCCATGCCGGGTTGTCCGCGGGCTGGGTGCGGGAACTGGAGCGGGAGCGGGCCGCGCGGGGAGTTTTCCGCTTCGACGTCCGGTGCCGAAACCGCCGCCGCGGCAGCCTCATGGAGTCCGTGGTCCTCGGGCAGGTCCTGCCCCGGGGCCTGCCGCTGCCGCTGCTGATGCGGGTCGAGCACGACGGCCTGCGCTTGCGCCACCTCGCCCGCGGCGGGCGACCGGTCCACCCCTCGGAGCTCGGCCCGATATTCGCCGAACTCGACCGCCGCTACCACCTCTGGCTGCGGGTGCGGGGGCGCCATCTTGCTCCCCTCCCCGGCATCCCGCCGGCGGACAACCGGGTCTTCTTCGAAACCTGAAAGGCCGGATCTTGGGTCGCGCCACCCGGACCGCGCAAAGGGTGGACGCGATACGCGATCCGCAATCCGGGGCTACGCGTTGAGCTTGTCCACCAGGGCGCGGATCTTCTCGGGATCGTCGGCCTTCAGCGCCTTCTGGGCCGTGCTCACGGCGATGGGCAGGCTGGTCTTGAGCACCTGCTGCTTGACCGTGAGCAGATTGGCCGGGTGCATGGAGAACTGGCGCAGCCCGAAACCCAGCAGCAGGCGGGTCATGGCGGGGTCTCCCGCCATCTCGCCGCAGATCGCCACCGGGATGTTGGCCTGCTTGGCGGTGCGGATGATCGAGTGCACCAGCTGCAGCACCGCCGGATGCAGGGGGTCGTAGAGGTGCGCCACGGCGTCGTCCGACCGGTCGATGGCCAGGGTGTACTGGATCAGGTCGTTGGTGCCGATGGAGATGAAATCCAGCTTGCGCAGGAAATGCGGCAGCGCGATGGCCGCCGCGGGTATCTCGATCATGCCCCCCACCGGGACCTCGCGGTCGAACTTGAGGTGGTCCTCGGCGAGGCTCTGCTTCGCCCGCTCGATGGCCTGCAGGCTGAGGTCCAGCTCCCGGGTGTTGCACAGCATGGGGATCAGGATGCGCACCTTGCCGTAGAACGAGGCCCGCAGGATGGCCCGCAACTGGGTGTGGAACATGTTGGGCTCGGCCAGGCAGAGGCGGATCGCCCGCAGGCCCAGCGCGGGGTTGGGCGATTCCCTTGCGCTGCCGTTCAGGTGCTTGTCCGCCCCCAGGTCCAGGGTGCGGATGGTCACCGGCATGCCGCGCAGGGATTCCGCCACGCTGCGGTAAGCCTCGAACTGTTCATCCTCGTCGGGCAGTTCGTCGCGGTTCAGGAACAGGAACTCGGAACGGTACAGGCCGACCCCGGCGGCGCCGCTCTCGCGCACCTGGTCGACATCCTCGGGCAGCTCGATGTTCGCCATCAGCTCCACCGTGGTGCCGTCCAGGGTGGTGGCGCGGGTGCTGCGGATGCGCTTGAGCTTCTGCCGCTCCAGCTCCCACTGCTCCTGGCGCAGCTTGAACTCCGCCAGCACCTGGCTGTCGGGATTGACGATGACGATGCCCTGGGCGCCGTCGACGATCAGCAGGTCGTTCTCCCGCACCAGCTGGCGCGCGTGGTGCAGGCCCACCACCGCCGGGATCGCCAGGCTGCGGGCGATGATGGCGGTATGGGAGGTGGTGCCGCCGACGTCCGTGAGGAAGGACGCGAAGCGGTGCTGCTTGAACTGGATCACGTCCGCCGGCGACAGGTCGTTGGCCACCAGGATGGTGTTCTGGCCCCTCTCGGTGGGCGGTGGAGCGTAGCCCGGCTGGCCCAGCAGCCACTTCAGGACCCGCTCCACCACCTGCACCACGTCGGTTTTTCGTTCCCGCAGGTATGCGTCGTCGATCTCGTCGAACTGCGCCACCAGCATGTCCATGTGGGTCTTCAGCGCCCACTCGGCGTTGCACTGCTCCTTCTCGATCATCTCCCGCGGCGCGCGGGCGATGAGGTCGTCGGAGAGGATGCCCAGGTGCAGGTCCAGCAGCGCGTCGAACTCCGCCGGCGCGCCCGGCGGGCGGTTCCGGCGCATCGTCTCCAGCTCCCCCCGCGTGGCGGCGATGGCTGCTTCGAAGCGAGCCGACTCCTCCGCCACCTGGTACTGGGGAAGGACGTAATGAGCGACCTCCAGCGTGGCGTGGGACACCAGGTGGGCGAAGCCCACCGCGATGCCCCCCGAAGCGCCGATGCCGTGGATGGTGAAGCTCATGGCGCCGCGGGCGTGAACGGTGAGCGGTGAACGGTGAACGGTAAAGGGCCGAGCGCCGGGCACGAGGCCGGGCCCCGCTCACTGCTCACCGCTCGCCCCTTCCCGCTCACTCGCCTTCCCCGAACTTGTCGTGGATGAGCTGGACCAGGGCGTCGATGGCCGCGTCCTCGTCGGGGCCGGCGGTTTCTATGGACAGCGTGGAGCCCTTGTTGGCGGCCAGCATCATGACCCCCATGATGCTCTTGCCGTTGACGCGGCGCCCGTTGCGGGTGAGCCACACCTCGCTCTGGAACTGCCCCGCCACCTGGGTGAGCTTGGCCGAGGCCCGGGCGTGCAGGCCGAGCTTGTTCACGATCTCGACATCACGCTGCTGCATCGCAGGAACCCTGTCTGGGTGAACCGGGCTGCGTCACGCCCTCGCGCCCGCCGGAGAGCGCCTTCTCCACCACCGCGGCCAGCGGCTGGTCGCGGTAGGTGAGGGCCCTCAGCAGCATCGGCAGGTTCACCCCCGCCACCAGCTCCACCTTGCCGGGCTGGGCAAGCCGGCTGGCGATGTTGCAGGGGGTGGCCCCGCACACGTCGGAGAACACGATCACCCCGGCGCCTTCGTCCAGTTGACGCACCAGTTCGCGGCATTGGGGCAGGATGGCGTCGGGCTCGTCGTGCACCGTGACCCCCACGGCGCGCAGGCGCAGCGGGCGCTTGCCCATGCAGTGGCTGGCGCAGTGGATCAGGCTCTCGCCAAGGGTGCCATGGGCGATGATAAGGAAGCCTATCATGGTGTTTTTCCGGGGGTTTCGAGAACGATCCATTCTAGCGCAAGTCCGCGCCGAATGGTCCGCGGGAGCGGCCGGACAGGCCTCAGGGAACGCGGCGGACGACGGTGGCCTTGTCGAGGAATTCCAGGCGTCGAGCCAGGGCCTCGCTGGCGTGAACCTCGCCGCCTGCGTCGATCAGCAGTGCCGCGTCCGTCCCCATGCGCCGGGCCGCTTCGCGCCAGCCCGCCGTCCCCGCGACCAGCATGGGCTTGGTGGCAACGTCCGAGAGCGTGCCCGCGGCGGGCCCCTTCGGCACCAACACCGTGGCTGCCTGCACCCCGCTGACCGGCTTTCCGTTGCGCGGGTCGATGACGTGACAGTAACGCCTCCCCTCCAGCTCGAAATAGCGCTGGTAGTCCCCGGATGTGCCGATGGCCTCCCCGTCCCGCAATTCCAGGGTCGCTATGGCCGAGGGCTTGCGCGGATGCTGGATCCCTACGCGCCAGGGGCGCTCGCCACGGCTCCCGATGGCGAGAACGTTGCCGCCGATGTTGATGAGGGCGCTTTTCACGCCCGCGGCGCGCAGCTCCCGGTCGGCGATGTCCAGGGCCAGCCCCTTGGCATAGCCGCCGAAATCCAGGCGCACCGCCGGATTGCGGCTCGAGACCCTTCCCTGAGCGACGGTGAGATCCGCCAAGGAGGGCTGCGCCGCCACCAGCTTCTCCAGTTGCCGCGGGTCCGGCAGGCGCGGGACGAACTCCTCGGCGTGGAATCCCCACTGGCGCACCAGGTTGCCGATGGCAGGATTGAAGGTGCCGCCCGAGATCTCGGCGTAGCGGGCGGCATCGCCGATAACCGCCGCGGTCTCCTCGTCCACCGGCGCGGATTCTCCCCGCGCCAGGGCCTCGTTGATGGTTTCCAGGGGGCCCGGTTTCCAGGGATGGAGCAGGTTGTGCAGGCGGCCAAACTCCTGGAACACCCGTCCCGCCAGTTCCCGCGCCCGGCCTTCCGGCTCGCCGGCGATCTTGATCTCCACCAGGGTGCCGAAGACGTAGGCCTGTTCCTCGTAGACCGGGGTTTCCTTCGGCGCGCAGGCGGCGAGGAGGAGTGCGAGCGCCAGAACCGGAAAAAACTCCAACCGCAGGGGACGCGGAGTACGCAGAGGAAAGGCAGATAAACTCAATCCCAGACTCCCTCCGCGTCCTCAGCGTCCTCCGCGGTGCGAGGGAGCAGTGAACCCCCGCTCCAGCGCGTCGATCATCTGGCCCGCAACGTTGAAGCCGGTCTGCTGGGTGATCTCCACCATGCAGGTGGGGCTGGTGACGTTGACCTCGGTGAGCCAGTCGCCGATGACGTCCAGCCCCACGAGCATCAGCCCCTGGGCCTTGAGCCCCGGCCCGAGGGCGCCGGCGATCTCCCGGTCCCGCTTCGAGAGCGGCTGGGCGA
>DASTHR010000292.1:0-4456 GCA_035718105.1 Burkholderiales bacterium | reverse complement strand
CGCGCTGGGGCTCCTGTACCTGCTTCCGCCGCTGGTGGCGCTGAAGGGGGTGGTGCTGCTGGGCGCGCTGGCCGCGGCATGGGCCTGGCGCGGCCTGGGCCTCGCGCCGCACCGGGGCGCCGCGCTACCGCTGGCCCTGGGCGCCGTGCTGGCGGCGCTGCTTCCCGCGGGCAGCGGGGCGCTGAGGCCGTCGGAATTCAAGGAGCTGCCGCAACTGCTGCAGGTCCAGGGCGTGCGGGTGCTGGAAGAGCGCTGGAGCCCCCTGGGCTGGCTCACGGTGCTGGAAAGCCCGCGGGTGCCGTTTCGTCACGCGCCGGGACTCAGCCTGCACGCTCCCGCCGAGCCCGCGGCGCAACTCGGCCTGCTCACCGATGGCGAGGGCATGAGTCCCATCGTCGGCCACGACGGGCGCTCGCCGCCCGTCTACCTGGGTTATCTCACCTCTGCGCTCCCTTACTCGTTGCTAAGCCGGCCGCGGGTGCTGGTGCTGGGTGCCGGTGGCGGCGCGGAAGTGCTGCAGGCTATCGCGCACGGGGCGGCGACGGTGGACGCGGTGGAGCTCAATCCCCAGGTCGTGGAACTCGTACGTGAGCGCTTCGGCGGCTTCTCCGGGGGCATTTACCGGCAGGCCCGGGTCCACGTGGCGGAGGCGCGGGCCTTCGTCGAGAGGACGCCCGAGCGCTACGATCTGATACAGCTCGCGCTGCTCGACTCGTTTGGCGCCGCCGCCGCGGGGGTGCGTTCCCTGGCGGAGGGCTACCTCTACACCGTGGAGGGCATGGGGGGTTACCTGCGCAAGCTCGCGCCCGGAGGGATGCTCGCCGTCACCCGCTGGGTGACGCTGCCCCCCAGGGACGCGCTCAAGCTGTTCGCCACCGCTGCCGAGGCGCTGCGGGCCGCGGGGGCCCCCGATCCCGGCGCGCAGCTGGTGATGATCCGCAGCTGGAAGACCGCCACCCTGCTGGTTAGGAACGGCGCGTTCAGCCCCGCGGAAATCGCCGCGGTGAAAGGCTTCAGCGAGAGCCGGGGTTTCGACCTGGCCTGGTATCCGGGCATGGGGGAAGGGGAGGCAAACCGCTTCAACCTCCTGGAGCGCCCCTGGTTTTTCGAGGGCGCGGCGGCGTTGCTCTCGCCGGAGCGCGAGGCCTTCGTGGAGCGCTACAAGTACGACATCCGTCCCGCCACCGACGACCGGCCGTTCTTCTTCAATTTCTTCCGCTGGGCGGTGTTTCCGGAACTGGTGGCGCTGCGCGGACAAGGCGGCCTGCCGCTGCTGGACTGGGGCTACCCCGTGCTGGTGGCGACGCTGGTGCTGGCCGTGTCGGCGAGCGCGCTGTTCATCCTGCTGCCGTTGTGGGCGGCGCACGGGGACCACGCGGGCGGGCTGTCGCGGCCCGGGGAGCGCCTGCGGGTGGCGGCCTACTTCGCCGGCATCGGCTTCGCGTTCATGTTCGTGGAGATGGCTTTGATCCAGAAGTTCGTGCTGCCGCTGGGCCACCCGATCCATGCCGCGGCGGCGACCATTGCGGCGTTCCTGGTTTTCGCCGGGGTGGGGAGCCGGACTTCGGCGTCGTTTGCGCGCCTGCTGGCGGCGCACTTTCCGGGACGCAGTCCCGTGGCGGTGGCGGCGGGGTGCATCGCGGCGATCGTCCTGCTCTATGTGCTGGTGTTGCCCGCGCTGTTCGTGCCGCTCTCCGCGCTGCCCCAGGGCTTGAGGCTGGCCGCGGCGGCGGCGCTGGTCGCGCCCCTGGCGTTCTGGATGGGCATGCCGCTGCCGCTGGTGATCGGGCGGCTGGACCCGCAACTGGTGGCCTGGGGCTGGGGGCTGAACGGCTTTGCCTCGGTGGTGGGGGCGGTGCTCGCCACGCTGCTCGCGATCCACCTGGGCTTCAATGCGGTGCTGGTGCTGGCGGCGGTGCTCTACCTCGCGGCGGCGGCCGTTGCGCCGCGCGGGGCCCCCGCTACAGGTTGAGGGCGATGGCGCTGATGCCCTGGGGGTCGCAGCGCAGGTAGCCCCCGCCCTCGTACCAGGCCGGCAGCACCCAGCGCTCGCAGTTCCGCCCGTCCACCCGGAGCGGGTGGCGCGCCGGCCGGTGAGTGTGGCCGTGGATCATGCGCGGGCAGCCGTGTTCGCGCAGCGCCTGCTCCACGGCGTCCTGATTGACGTCCATGATCTCGGGCGGCTTGGTGGCCGCGGCGGCCTGGCTGCGGCTGCGGATGTTGCCCACCAGGCGCTTGCGCAGGCCCATGGGCAGCGCCAGGAACAGTTTTTGAAGCCAGGGCTGGCGCACGCGGGCGCGGAACGCCTGGTACTGGACGTCATCGGTGCAGAGCTGGTCGCCGTGCAGGATCAGGGTTGGGGTGTCGAAGAGCTGGATCACGGCCTCGTCGCCGATGATCTCCGCGCCGGCCGCCCGGGCGAAGCGCGGCCCGAGCAGGAAGTCGCGGTTGCCGGGAATGATGCGCGCCGGCACGCCGGAAGCGGCGAGGCGCCGCAGCGCCTCCGCCACCTCCGCATGCGGCGATTCCGCAAGGTCGTCGTCGCCGGCCCAGTATTCGAAGAGGTCGCCCAAAATATAGAGGGCGGCGGCGCCGGCGGCCTCGCGCTCGAGGAAACGGAAGAAAACCCGGTTTATCTCCGGCCGTTCCGCGCACAGGTGCAGGTCGGAGATGAAGAGGATCGGCTTCATCGCGTCGCGGAGCGCGGATTGCGTCAAACCAGGGCGTTGCTGGTCGGGTTCGCCATCCGAATGGCGCGATCCGCGTTCCGGGTATTCAGGCTTCCTCCGTCCGTTCGATGACCACGTCCTCCACCGGAACGTCCTGGTGCATGCCGTGGCGGCCGGTCTTCACGCTCTTGATCTTGTCCACCACCTCGCGGCCCGCCACCACCCGCCCGAACACGCAGTAGCCGTAACCCTGCGCGGTCGGTGCGGTGTAGTTGAGGAACGCGTTGTCCTTCACGTTGATGAAGAACTGGGCCGTGGCCGAATGCGGATTCGGCGTGCGCGCCATGGCGATGGTGTAGGCCTCGTTCTTCAGGCCGTTGGCCGCCTCGTTCTCGATTTCGGCATTGGTGGGCTTCTGCTTCATGCCCTTTTCGAAACCGCCGCCCTGGATCATGAACCCGTCGATCACGCGGTGGAAGATCGTGCCGTTGTAGAACCCGCTGCGCACGTAGGCGAGGAAATTCTCGACGGTCTTCGGGGCCTTGGCGGCGTCGAGCTCGATGGAGATGGTGCCGAAATTGGTGTGGAGATTCACCATGCCGGGCCTCACTTCTTGTCCGCGTCGGCCGCGACGCGCATGCGCACGATCTTGTCCGGGTCTGTCACGGCGCCGTTCGCCGCGGGGTTGCCCCTCCTGATCTTGTCCACGAACTCCATGCCGGAGGTGACCTTGCCCCACACCGTGTACTTGCCGTTGAGGGCCGGCGCTGGCGCGAAACAGATGAAGAACTGGGAATCGCCGCTGTTGGCGTCCATGGCGCGCGCCATGCCCACGGTGCCGCGCTCGAAGGGCTCGGCGGAGAACTCGGCGGGCAGCTTCACGCCGGAGCCGCCGGTACCGTTGCCCTTGGGGTCTCCGGTCTGGGCCATGAAGCCCTCGATCACGCGGTGAAAGTTCAGGCCGTCATAGAAGCCCTTGCGGGTGAGTTCCTTGATGCGCGTCACATGCTTGGGCGCGAGGTCCGGGCGCATCTCGATCACCACGCGCCCGTCCTTGAGGTCAAGGTACAGCGTGTTCTCGGGGTCCGCGGCGGAGGCGGAGAATGGGGTGATCAGGGCCAGCAGGATAAGAAGTAGGCGTTTCATGACTTCCTCGGGTGCGTTGAAGGAGGTCGCCGCGGGTCAGGCGGCGACCGGGGAAACACTGCGGGGCGCGTATCGTGGCGTTGCGCCCGGGATCATCTCATCGCGCGGGCGACGTCCCCGCGTTTTCGGACGGGCGTGGGCCCGGCATTTCGCCTTTCGCAAACATGCCCTGAAGTACGGCGAGCTTTGCCCTGGCGCTGGCGTTGCCGCTGTCGAGTTGCGCCGCCCGCTCGTAGGACTGGCTCGCCATCCTCGCGCGGACGTCGCCCAGATTCTCATGGGCCGTGGCGTAGCCGGGACGGGCGCGGATGGCCATCTCCAGGGAGTCCGTCGCGCTTTCGTACCGGCCCTGGGCCGCATACAGAACCGCGAGGTTGTTGTAGGGCTCGGGGAGCTCGGGGAAATCCTCGATCATGGACTGGTACACCTGGATGGCGTCCGCCTGCCGGTTCTGCTTCGTGAGTATCAGCCCCTTGAGAAAGCGTGCCTGGGCATCCGCTGGGTTGGAGTTCAGGTAGGCATTGACCTGGTCCAGGGCCTCGGTCTGCTGCCCATCGAGGTAAAGCTTGCGCGCCACGTTCAAATCGTCGGCCCGGGCGAGCACGCTGCCGATCATGAGCCATGCCGCAACGCAGGCAGCG
>DASTHR010000291.1:0-2092 GCA_035718105.1 Burkholderiales bacterium | reverse complement strand
AACTCTCCAACCCCTCCTGGATGTCCGGAGGCATCGAGGTCATGACCGACCTGGTGCTGCCCTGGAACCGGATCGCCATCATCGCCTTCTCGGTGGCGGTGCTGCTGCTGGTGTGGGCGCTCATGAACCTCACCCGGCTCGGCCTGTTCGTGCGCGCCGTGACCCAGAACCGCCCCATGGCGGGCTGCATGGGCGTGCCCACGGGACGGGTGGACACCCTCGCATTCGGGCTGGGCGCCGGCATCGCCGGCCTCGGCGGCTGCGCACTGTCCCAGGTGGCCAACGTGGGCCCGGACATGGGCCAGGGTTATATCGTGGACTCCTTCATGGTGGTGGTGCTGGGCGGCGTCGGCCAGCTCGCGGGCGCGGTGTGGGCCGCGCTGGGGCTGGGAATCGTATCCAAGTTCCTGGAAGGCTGGACCGGCGCCGTGATCGCCAAGATCGTGGTGCTGGTGGCCATCATCATCTTCATCCAGAAGCGTCCCCAGGGGCTGTTCGCCCTCAAGGGCCGCTTCGCCGAGGCCTGAGATGCGGACCCCCTTCGTGGTCCGCTTTCTTTCGAGCACCGGGCGGGGTGGCTGGATCGCCATCGGCCTGTTCGCGGCGCTGGTGCTGGTGGTGCTGCCGGTGCTGCACCTCGCGCTCCCGCCCGAGAGCCCGTGGCACGTCTCCAGCTTCTACATCACCACGGCGGGAAAGATCATGTGCTACGCCATGGTGGCGGTGGCGCTGGACCTGATC
Source organism: Burkholderiales bacterium (assembly GCA_035718105.1). Taxonomy (GTDB): domain Bacteria; phylum Pseudomonadota; class Gammaproteobacteria; order Burkholderiales; family UBA6910; genus UBA6910. The sequence goes on along the minus strand of DASTHR010000291.1, from coordinate 1,351 downwards.
TGGGGCTACGGCGGCATCCTCAGCCTGGGCCACGGGCTGTTCTTCGCCCTGGGCGGCTACGCCTTCGGCATGTACCTGATGCGCTCCATCGGCCGCGACGGCGTGTACCAGAGCGAGCTGCCGGACTTCATGGTGTTTCTGGACTGGAAGGAGCTGCCCTGGTACTGGGCGGGCACCGACAGCTTCGTGTACGCGATGCTGCTGGTGCTGGTGGTGCCGGCGGCGCTGGCCTTCGTCTTCGGCTACTTCGCGTTCCGCTCCCGCATCAAGGGCGTGTACTTCTCCATCATCACCCAGGCGCTGACCTTCGCCTTCATGCTGCTGTTCTTCCGCAACGACACCGGCTTCGGCGGCAACAACGGCTTCACCGACTTCAAGCGCATCCTGGGCTACCCCATCGCCGCGCCCGAGACCCGGGTCGCGCTGTTCATGCTCTCGGGTCTGGCGCTGATAGCGGTGATCGTCACCTCCCGCTACCTGGTGGCGTCGAAGTTCGGCCGGGTGCTGGCGGCGATCCGCGACGCCGAGTCGCGGGTCATGTTCCTGGGCTACAACCCGCTGCACTACAAGCTGTTCGTTTGGACGCTCTCGGCGGTGATGTGCGCCGTGGCGGGCGCGCTCTACGTGCCCCAGGTGGGCATCATCAACCCGAGCGAGATGTCGCCCGCGAATTCCATCGAGATCGCCATCTGGGTGGCGGTGGGCGGACGCGGCACCCTGCTGGGCGCGGCCGTGGGCGCGGGACTGGTGAACCTCGCCAAGAGCTGGTTCACCGTGGCGTTCCCCGAGTACTGGCTGTTCTTCCTGGGCTTCCTGTTCATCGTCGTCACGCTGTTCCTGCCCGACGGCGTGGTGGGGCTGGCGCGGCGGCTCGGATTCCGGCGGAGGGTCCCGGCATGAAGCTCGAGAACTTGCCGGCGCCGGAGGAGCGCCCGCCCGAGATCCAGGAGCCCCTGGCGGCCCTGACCCACATCCTGCGCCCCGGGGAGCTGGACCTCAGCCACGGGGTCATGCTCTACCTGGAGGACATCACGGTCAGCTTCGACGGCTTCCGGGCGCTCAACCGCCTCACCCTGGACATCAGCGTCGGGGAACTGCGGTGCATCATCGGTCCCAACGGCGCGGGCAAGACCACCATGATGGACGTGATCACCGGCAAGACCCGCCCCGACGCCGGGCGCGCCTTCTTCGGGCAGACCCTGGACCTGACGCGCCTGTCGGAGCCGGAGATCGCCCACGCCGGCATCGGCCGCAAGTTCCAGAAGCCCACCATATTCGAGAACCACAGCGTGTTCGAGAACCTGGAGCTGGCGATGAAGACCGACAAGCGGGTGCGCCGCTCGCTGTTCGC
>DASTHR010000290.1:0-2352 GCA_035718105.1 Burkholderiales bacterium | reverse complement strand
TTGCACTTACTATAAGGCGGTAATGCCCCGCCGCAACCTCCACGTCATCGGTTTCGACGACGCCCCATTCGAACCCGGCCACCGCGGCGACGTGCCGGTGGTGGGCGCGGTGTTCTCCGGTCCGCGCCTGGACGGCGTGCTCTGCGGGCGCGTGCGCCGCGACGGCGCCAATGCCACGCGGGTGATCGCCGATCTCACCCGTCGCTCCCGCTTCTTCCCCCAGATCCACGCCGTGTTGCTGCAGGGCATCGCGGTGGCCGGCTTCAACGTCGTGGACCTGCCGGCGCTGCACCGCCTGCTGGGCCTGCCGGTGATCGTCGTGTGCCGCCGCAAACCCGACCAGGATGCCGTTCGCGAGGCACTGCTGAACCGCGTGCCCGGCGGGGGCCGAAAGTGGCGGCGGCTGCAGCGCGCCGGAGCGCCGCACAAGGCGGGCGCCCTGTGGCTTCAGTGCGCGGGGACGACGCCGGCCGCCGCCGCGGCGCTGCTTGCGCCCCTGTGCCTCAGCGGCACCCTGCCGGAACCGCTGCGGGCGGCCCACCTGATCGCTGGCGGCCTCGCCCGGGGCGAGAACACCAGCCGCCCCTGATTGCGCACGCCCCGGCGCCCCGGACATAATTCGCGGGCTGCCCCGCTGGCCGACCGTGCCGGGACGCGGCCCACATCCCCAGCCCATCCATGACCGCACACACCATTGACCGGGCCTACCGGCAGGAGTATCGCGCCCTGTTCCGGGAAATGCTGCGCGCCGCGCCCGCCGGCCACTACGACGAGATGGCGCTGCCCTCCTACACCCATCCCAACCCGGCGATGTCCTGGCTGTTCTGGCGGCGTCTGAAGGCGGCGTTCGACCTGGCGGGCGACCTCGCCGGCGCCTCGGTGCTGGACTTCGGCTGCGGCGGCGGCGCCACCTTCCGCCAGTTGCAGCGCCTGGGCGCCCGCATCACCGGGGTGGACCCCTTCGCCTTCGACCTCGCGACCGAGGCGACCCACCGCCTGGGCATTCCCGCCTCGCTGCACCACACCCTGGAGGAGCTGCCCCCGCGGCGCTTCGACGCCATCTTCGCGCTGGACGTTCTGGAGCACCTGGACGACCTGGACTCGGGCCTGCAGCAACTGCTGCGCTTCGCCGGCCCCCGCACCGCCCTCGTCATCTCCGGCCCCACCGAGAGCGCCTGTTACCGGTTCGGGCGCTGGCTCGCGGGATTCTCCGGCCACTACCATGTGCGCAACATCTACGACATCGAGGCCACCATCGCGGCCCGTGGCCTGGTCCGCATCGGGCTGCGCACCCTGTACCACCCCGTGCCGCTGTTCCGGGTGACGCGCTGGAGGCTGCGGGGATGAAGACCGCGGCGGTCCCGCTCCCGGGCACCGGCGCCCGGTTGCTGGCCGTGCTGTTCCTCGGCTGCGTGTTCGCGCTGGCGCTGATGGACATCGTGGACCCGGACACCTGGACCCACCTGAGCTTCGGGCGCTGGATCTGGGAACACGGCGCGATTCCCGCCGCCGAGCCCTTCATCACCACCGGCGCCCCCTTTCCCTATAACAACTGGCTGTTCGGCTTCGCCTACTACCTGGCCTGGCTGGCCGGCGGTCCCGCTGGGGTGGTGCTGCTCAAGGCCACCGTGATCACCGTCATCTTCGCCCTCCTGCTGGGCATCGCCCTCACGCCCCGGGGCAATGTCGCGCTGGCCGTGCTGCTGCTGACGGGGGCCGCCATCGAGCTGCGGCTGCGTTTCGTCGAGCGCCCCGACACCTGGATGATGCTGTTCCTGTGCTACGGCGTGTTCGCCCTCCAGGCCTGGCAGCACGGCGGCCGGCGCCTGCTGCTGTGGCTCACGCCGGCGGCCGGCCTGCTGTGGGCCAACTCCCACACCAGCATCCCGCTCATGCTGCTGCCCTTTGGCGCCTTCCTCGCCGCCGGCCTCGCCCAGCGGGCGCTGGAGTCCACCGGCGCTGCCGCGGCTCTGGGCCGCTACCTGACGCTGGCGCCCGGCCCCACCGCGGCACAACTCCGGACCGTGGCGCTTGTGGCGGCCGCCAGCGTCGCCGCCTCCCTCGCCAGCCCCTACTTCACCGGACAGTACCTGCACAGCATCCAGGCCTTGGCCTCCGACTGGTGGAAACAGGAGGTCGCGGAACTGCGCCCCCCCACCTGGGAGAACTACAAGCTGCTCTACGTCTTCACCGCCGCCGTGGTGCTGTCGTTCCTCGCGAACCGGCGCCGGGTGGCCCTGTTCGACCTGATGCTGGCAGTGCCCCTGCTGGCGCTGCCCTTCGTCGCCTACCGCTTCGCCTGGTTCACCGCGCTGAGCGCAGCGCTGCTGGCGAAAAACCTCGCCGCCATCG
>DASTHR010000289.1:0-5394 GCA_035718105.1 Burkholderiales bacterium | reverse complement strand
AACTGGGACCGGGTGGTCTGGCGCAGGCCCAGGAACTGGTCCACCCGCGCCGCGGCGATGCGCAGGTCGCGGTTCTCCTTCAACGCGGTCTCGATCAGCTCGTTGAGGGCGGGGTCACCGAACTGCTCCCACCAGCGGGTGTCGGCGACGCCTGCTGCCTCCGGGTAATCCACACGCCACGCGGGCGGTGTGTCCACCGTCGGGCGCAGGTAATCGGGCCCCAGGGTGCAGCCTCCGGTCAGGGCAGCGGCGAGGCCGACGGCGATCAGGCGGCGCATCTCAGTGGCCCTCCGCCGCGACCGCCGCGGGCTTGCGCCGGCGGCCGAAAAACTCCCCCGCGCCTTCCAGCAGCACGAAGAACAGGGGCACGAAGAAGGTGGCGATGATCGTTGACGCCAGCATCCCGCCGATCACCCCGGTGCCGATGGCGCGCAGGCTGTTGGCTCCCGGTCCGGTGGCGATGGCCATGGGCACGCAGCCCAGGATGAAGGCCAGCGAGGTCATGACAATGGGGCGCAGTCGCAGGCGCACCGCCTCCGCCGCCGCGTCCACGAGGGACTTGCCTTGGCGGGCGAACTCGGCGGCGAACTCCACGATCAGGATCGCGTTCTTGGCGGAGAGGCCGATCAGCGTCACCAACCCCACCTGAAAGTAGACGTCGTTCTCAAGCCCCCGGAACCAGGTCAGAGAAAGCGCCCCCAGAATGGCGAAGGGCACCGAGAGCAGCACCGCCAGCGGCAGCGTCCATTTCTCGTACTGCGCGGCCAGGATCAGGAACACCATGATCAGGCAGAAGGCGAAGGCCACGGTGGAGGTGCCCCCCGCCTTCTTCTCCTCGAAGGCCTGGCCAGCCCAGGCGTAGGCGAAGCCATCCGGGAGCACTTCGCGGGCGATCTCCTCCATGGCCGCCAGACCCTGGCCGGAACTGAAACCGGGGGCGGCGTTACCGGTGAGCTTGGCGGCGGGGAAGCCGTTGAAGCGGGTGAGAATGCCGGGGCCCGGCACGTAGCGGACGGTGGCCACGGCGGTTAGGGGCACCATCTTGTCTTCCTGGGAGCGGATGTAGATGTTGGCGAAATCAGCGGGCTGGTCGCGGTAACCGTCCTCGGCCTGGATGATCACCTGCCAGATGCGCCCGAACTGGGTGAACTGGGAAACATAGAGGGAGCCGAAGTAGGCCTGCAGGGTGTTGAAAACGTCCTGCACCGGCACCTTGAGCAGTTCCGCGCGCGCCCGGTCCAGGTCCAGGTAGAGCTGCTGCTGCGAGGCGGAGAAGGTGCTGGAGACGCCGGTGAGCGCCGGGTGCTGGCGGGCCTTGGCCAGGAACTGCTTCACCACCGCGTCCAGCGCCCCGGGGTCTCCGCCGCCCTTGCTCTGGATGTAGAACTCGAAGCCGCCGGTGGTCCCCAGGCCGGGGATGGAGGGCGGATTGAGAGGAAAGGCGATGGCGTCCTTGATGCCGCCCCCGAGCTTGCGCTGCAGGTCGCGCACGACCGCAAACGCGTTGCTCTCGGGAGTGGTGCGCTCCTCGTAGGGCTTCAGAGAGGCGAACAGCAGGCTGGTGTTGGTCTTGATCTGGCCGTCCAGGATGCTGTAGCCGTCCACCTGGGCCACGACAGCGACCCCGGGATTGGACTGCATGGCGCGGGTGATGCGGGAGCTGACGTCGGTGGTGCGTTGCAGGCTCGCGGCGTCCGGCAGCAGGCCGGCGGCGAACAGATAGCCCTGGTCCTCCTCCGGCACGAAGCTCCCGGGGACGATGCGGAACATTGCGACGATTCCCGCCACTGTGGCGAGAAAGAGCGCGACGCCGATCAGGCGGTGCGCCAGCACCCAGCGCACCCCGGCGACATACATCCCGGTGAAACGGGTAAAGGCATTCTCGAACCAGAGGAAGAAGCCCTTTTTCTCGTGGTGGCCGGGCTTGAGGATCAGCGCCGCCAGCGCCGGGGAAAGGGTGAGGGCCACGAGGCCCGAGATCGCCATGGAGATGGCGATGGTGATGGCGAATTGCTTGTACAGGGTGCCGGTCATGCCGCCCAGGAAGGCCACCGGCATGAACACCGATCCCAGCACCAGCACGATGGAAACCAGGGCGCCGGTGAGTTCCCGCATCGCCTCCTTGGCAGCCTCCCGGGGCGAGAGCCCCTTTTCCGCCATCTTGTGCTCCACCGCCTCCACCACGATGATGGCGTCGTCCACCACCAGGCCGATGGCCAGGATCATGCCGAACAGGGTGAGCATGTTGGTGGAGAAGCCCAGCAGGTAGATGCCGATATAGGTGCCGACGATGGCCACCGGCACCGCCAGCAGCGGGATCACCGTGGCGCGCAGGCTCTGCAGGAACAGGAACACCACCGCCACCACCAGCACCACCGCCTCGAAGAAGGTGTGCACCACCTTCTCGATGGAGGCCTCGGTGAACTTGCTGGTGTCCAGCACCACCCGGTATTGCAGCCCGGCGGGGAAGGTGGGCGTCAGCTCGTCAAGCAGCGCGCGCACCTTGCGCGAGGTTTCGATGGCGTTGGCGCCCGCCTGCTGGTAGACGACCACCGTTGAGGCGGTCTTGCCGTTCACCCGCGCCGCGATGCTGTAGTCCTTGGATCCCAGTTCGGCCCGGGCCACGTCCTTCACCCGCACGATGGCGGCCTCTTCGCCGGTGCGCACGATGATGTTTTCGAACTGCGCCGGGTCGGTGAGCATGCCCTGGGCGGTCACCGTGAAGTTCTGCTGTGTGCCGGGGGGTGCCGGCGCCTGGCCGATCTGTCCCACGCCGAAGGCCTGGTTCTGCCCGGCGATGGCGTTGCCGACGTCCTGGGCGGTGAGGCCCATCTGCGCCATGCGGTCCGGCCTGAGCCAGACCCGCATCGCCAGGTCCGGGGCCGGGAACACCGTGGACAGGTTGGCGCCGGGGATGCGCTTCAGCGGGTCCAGCACATACAGGTTCACGTAGTTGCCCAGGTACACCGCGTCGAAGCGGTCGTCGGGCGAGTAGAAGCTGATGACCATCATGAAGGCGGAGGACTTGGTCTCCACCGTCACCCCCTGGCGCGACACCACGTCCGGCAGCTGGGTCAGGGCCTGGCTCACCCGGTTCTGCACGTTCACCTGGGCGATGTCGGGGTCGGTGCCCGGCTCGAAGGTGACGGTGAGCGTCATGTTGCCGCTGGAGGAACTGGTGGAGGACATGTAGATCATGCCCTCGACGCCGTTCACCTGCTGCTCGATGGGCGCGGCCACGGTGTTGGCGATCACCTCCGCCGTGGCGCCGGGGTAGTAGGCGCTCACCTGCACCGTGGGTGGCGAGATCTCGGGATACTGCGCCACTGGGGTGGCCTGCATGGACACCAGCCCGGCGAGCACGATGACGATGGAGATGACCGACGCGAAAATCGGCCGGTCGATGAAGGTGGCGGGCGACATCGGGCGCCGCCGTTATTTCGGTTTTGCCGGCGCCTCTGCGCCCGCGGCGGGTTTCGCGGGCGTGCCCTGGGTAGGCGCCGCCGCATCCACGGGCTTGACCGGGATCCCCGGCGCCAGCTTCTGGAAGCCGTCCACCACCAGCTTCTCCCCGGCTGCGAGCCCCTGCTCGATCACCCACTCCTGTCCGACCCACTCTCCGACCACCACCGGGCGCGGTTCCGCCAGCCCCTCCTTGTTCACCAGCCATACCATGTGGCCGTTGCTCCCCTGCTGCACCGCCTTCTGCGGAACCAGGATCGCGTTGGGCCGCTGGGCCCCCAGCAGCCGGGCCGTGATGAACATCCCGGGGCGCAGTTCAGACTTGGGATTGGGCAGCGAGGCGCGCACCATGAAGGTGCCCGTCTGCTGGTTGAAGGAGGGATCCGCGAAATCCAGCCGCCCCTTGTGGGGGTAGGCCGTGCCGTCGGGCAGCACCGCTTCCACGACGTAATTCCTGTCCGCGGGAACCTGCAGCTTCCCCTTGGCTACCTTTTCCTGGCGCTCGGCGAGTTCGTTCTGGGACACGCTGAATGAAATCCAGATGGGGTCGAGTTGCGCCACGTAGGTCAGCGAAGCGGATTCCGCTTGCGCGTTGAGGTAGGCGCCCTGGCGCTGGTTGGACTGTCCCGAGAGCCCGGTCACGGGCGCGCGGATGGTGGCGTAGCTCAGGTTCAGCTCCGCCTGCTCGACATTGGCCCGGGCGGCGAACACCGCGGCCTCGGCGGCGCGCTGCTCCCCCGTCGCCTTGTCCAGGTCGCTCTGGCTCACCGCGTTCTGCTCGGCCAGAGGCTTGATGCGCTTGAGATTCGCCTCCGCGGTCCACAGCCGGGCCTGCTGCGCCTGCAGTTCGCCTTTCGCCGATTCCAACTGGGCGATGAAGGGTTTCTTGTCCATCTCGAACATCACTTGGCCTTCCCTGACCAGTTCGCCTTCCTTGTAGGCGATGTTCTCCAGGAAGCCCGACACCCTCGCCACCACATTTACCTGACGGGAACTCTCGGTGACGGCGATGCGGGTCGCGACTTCCGGTATGGTCACGGCGGTGGCGGTGAGCACTCCCACTTCGGGAACCGGGCGCTGGGGCTTGGCCTCCTCTTTCGAGCAGGCGACGAGACCGGCTAACAGCGCCAGGGTCAGTACACTGCGAAGAATGCTGGGAAAGTGGGGCAAGGGAGGCCTTGATCAGTGAGTCCCGGGAGCGGGGCGGCAACAATTCTAGCCGCAGCGGCCCAATGCGCCAATCGCGGCTCGTGCCTGCGCTGACGCAGGTCAGGAAAGCCCCCCGCGTCAGCGCGGTTCCGGGCCGGTGCTGACCCGTTGCGGCTCGCCGAAGCTTCCGCCCAGGGCGAGGTGCAGGTTCACCCGCTGCACCAGCGTTTCCGCCTGCATCCGCAGCAGGGCAGAACGGGTGGCATAGAGGGCGAGCTGCTGCTGGGCGACGGCCCGCAGGTCGCCCGAGCCCACCCGGTAACGCACTTCGGTGAGTTCCACGGCGCGCTGGTTCTCGGCCACGCCGCGCGCCAGGATGGCTTGCCGGTCCCGGGCCGCGGACTCGGCGGACAGCGCGCCTTCCACCTCGCCGAAGGCCTTGGATCCAATGCGGCCATACTCCGCGATTGCCTGCTTCTGCTCCGCGGTGCGCGCCTCCACCTGACCCTCCAGGGCGTAGCCCAGGAAGATCGGCGCGGCAAGCTGGCCGCCGATGCCCCAGACCGGGTTGTCCTTTTCCTTCAGCACGACCACATCGGAGGAGAGGGAGTTGACGCCGGCGGTGAGGGAAATGCGCGGCAGCATGGCCGCCTTCGCTTCCTCCACCCGGTAGAACGCCGCCGCCACCCGCCTCTCGGCGGCGACCACGTCGGGCCGGCGCTCCAGCAGTTCCGAGGGCAGTCCCGCCGGCACCGGCCCGGGCGCGCTGGCCAGGTCTGCCGG
>DASTHR010000288.1:0-8437 GCA_035718105.1 Burkholderiales bacterium | reverse complement strand
GCGCCTGGGGGCGCTGGACATCCTGGTGAACAACGCGGGCATGGTGGGCTTCGGCGGCTTCGCCGCCCAGAGTCCGGACCAGATCGACACCCTGGTGCGCACCAATCTCACCGGACCCCTGCTGCTCACCCGCGCCGCCCTGCCGGGAATGCTCGCGCGCGGGCGCGGCCAGATCGTGAACGTGGGCTCCACCTTCGGCGCCATCGCCTTCGCCCACTTCGCAGCGTATTCCGCCACCAAGTTCGCGCTGCGCGGATTCTCCGAGGCGCTGCGCCGCGAGCTGGAGGACACCGGCGTCGGTGTCACCTATGTCTCGCCCCGCGCCACCCGCACCGCGGCCAACCCGGACGCCGTCTACCGGCTAACCGAGCAGGCCGGCAATGCGGTGGACACGCCGGAGGCCATCGCGCCCCTGATCGCCGACGCCATCGAGCGCGGCCGACGGGCGCTGCAGATCGGCGCGCCGGAGAGCCTGTTCACCCGGCTCAATGCCCTGTTCCCGCGGCTGGTGGACGCGGCGCTGCGCAAGCAGAACCGAGCCGCGCGGGAAGTGCTGTCCGGCGCCGCCCGTTGATCCCGGGCGCCGCGAGGGCACGGCTGCTGGCGCTGGCCTGGCTGCTGCTCGCATCCGCTGCGGCGGCGGCGCCCCCGGGGATGGAGCGCTCGCTGGAGCGCATCCGCCACGAATGGGCGCTGGCCGCCTTCGAGCTCCCCCCGGAGCGCCGCGTCGCGGCGCTGGAAATCCTGGCCGAGATGGCGCGCCGGGTCGCGGAGCGCTTTCCCGGGGAAGTCCAGCCCCAGGTCTGGGAGGGCATCATACTCGCCTCGCTGGCCGATAACCGGGGTGCCGTCGCGGGCTATTTCACGGCCCACAGCGCCCGGGAACTGTTGCAGGCGGCGGAATCCCGGCAGCCCTCGGCCCTGGACGGCCCCGGCTACGCGGCGCTGGGCCTGCTGTACGGATCGGCGCCGGGCTGGCCGTTCTCCTTCGGCGACCCGGCCACGGCCCGAGCCTATTTCGAGAAAGCCGTCGCCACGGCCCCGGAGAGCATGGAAACCCACTACTTCTACGGCGGCTTCCTGCTGCGGCAGGGGGAGTCCGCGGCTGCCGCGCGCCATCTGCGCCAGGCGCTTCGGGAGCCGATCCGCAGTGACCCCGGGGACCCCGCCGCCCATGGGCGGCGCGAGGTCCGCCGGGACCTGGCGCGGGCGGAGGGGCGCCCGTGAAGCGCGGGCAGCGCCGCAGGGCCGGAATGAGCAGGCTGCTGGTCATCGCCACCCTCGGCCTGGGCAGCGCCGCCCTGCCGACCCGCTACGAGGAAGCCTGCGCCGCCGAAGTTCCGGAGCGCGCCGCTCCGGACACCGGCCGGCGCCGGGCGGCGCCCGCCACGGCGCAGGAGCGGCTTTCCTACCTGTTCTGGGTTTGACCGCCGGTTGACCCCGCCCGGGCGATCGCCCCGGCGTGAACGCTGCATGCTTTCCGTAGATAATGGCGCCTTTGCAGACCCCTGGCCCGCTGATGCGCATCCTGCTGGTGGAAGACGACCCCCTCCTCGGCGACGGCGTGCGCGCCGGCGTCGCCCAGGAGGGATACGCGGTGGACTGGGTTCAGGACGGGAAGTCCGCGCTGGCGGCGCTGGAGGCCGAGCGCTATGACCTGGTGCTGCTGGACCTGGGGCTGCCCCGCATGGCCGGCCTCGACGTGCTTTCCGCGCTGCGGTCTCGGGGCAACGCGGTGCCGGTGCTTATCCTCACCGCCCGCGACCGGGTCGCGGATCGCGTCGCCGGGCTCGACGCGGGCGCCGATGATTACCTGGTGAAGCCCTTCGACCTGGAGGAACTGGCTGCCCGGGCGCGGGCGCTGACCCGGCGCAACGCGGGGCGGGCCGAGCCGGTGATCCGCCATGGCGACATCGTCCTCGATCCCGCGGCCCACAGCGTCACCCTGGGCGGGAAGCCCGTGGAGCTTTCTCCCCGGGAGTTCGGCGTGCTGCGCGAGCTGCTGCAGAACGCGGGCAGCGTGCTGTCCAAGGCCCGCCTGGAACAGAGTCTCTACGGCTGGGACCAGGAGCTGGGAAGCAACGCGGTGGAGGTCCATATCCACCATTTGCGGCGCAAGCTCGGCACCCATCTCATCAAGACCCTGCGGGGCATCGGCTACACCGTGGAGAAGCCCAAGGGTGGCTGAAGGCTCCCTGCGCCGGAGGCTGCTGGCCCTCCTCCTCGGGGCCATGCTGGTGCTCTGGGCCGCCATCGCGGCCGTTTCCTTCTACTTCGCCCGCCACGAGATCGATGAGCTGATGGACGCCCAGCTCGCCCAGTCGGCGCAGGTGATCATGGCCCTGGCCCAGGCCAACGTCGGGCAGGTGGCCGCCGAGGTGGAGGAATTCAGGCACCGCTACGAGCAGAAGCTCTCGTTCCAGATCTTCGACACCGAGGGCCGCCTGCTGCTGCGCACCGGCAACGCGCCCGCGGGCCGCATGACCGACACCGAGGACGGCTTCAGCCACACGGTGGTGGAGGGCGTGGTGTGGCGGGTGTTCTCGCGCTGGGACGTCCAGCGCCGTTTCCTGGTGCAGGTGGGACAGAGCGACGAGATCCGCGACGAGCTGGCGGGCGACATCATGCTCACTCTGCTGGCGCCGGTGATGGTGGCGTTTCCCGTGATCGCCCTGCTCATCTGGATAAGCGTCGGGCAGGGCCTGATGCCGCTGCAGCGTGCGGCCCGGGAGGTGCAGGCGCGGGAGCCCGGCAGCCTCGCACCCCTGGGCGAGGAAGGCGCCCCGGCGGAGGTCCGCCCCCTTTTCGGCGCGCTGAACGCCCTGTTCCGGCGCCTGGGGGACGCGTTTGAGACCGAGCGGCGATTCACGGCCGACGCGGCCCACGAGCTGCGCACCCCGCTGGCGGCGCTGCGCACCCAGGCCCAGGTGGCCATGCGCGCCGCCGACGATGCGGGCAGACGCCGGGCCCTGGAGCAGGTGCTCGCGGGCGTGGATCGCGCCACCCAACTGGTAGGGCAACTGCTCACCCTGGCCCGCGTGGACCCGGATGCCTCCCGCGCCGCCGGTACGGCGGTGGATCTTGACCGCGTGGCCTCCGAGGTGCTGGCCGAGCTGGCTCCCGCCGCCCTGGCTCGGGGCACGGACCTGCGGCTGGAGGACCCCCGGGGCAGGCCACGCGCCCGCGGCGACCGCGCCATGCTCGGCATCATGCTGCGCAATCTGGCGGATAACGCCATCCGCTACACCCCCGCCGGGGGGCAGGTGCGGGTCGCCACCGGCACCGAGGGCGGGCGCGCCTGGCTGGAGGTGGAGGACGACGGGCCCGGCATTCCCGAGTCGGAGCGGGACAAGGTGTTCGAACGCTTTTACCGGGTGCTGGGGACGGGCGCGAGCGGCAGCGGCCTCGGCCTGTCCATCGTGCGGCGCATCGCCGAACTGCACGGCGCGGAGGTCGCGCTCGCCGATGGCACCGACGGCAGGGGGCTGCGGGTTCGGGTCGTCTTTCCGGCCCTCGCCCAACCCTGAGCGCCCGCTGGCGCCCCCTGGGAACGCTCAGCGGCTCCTGATGTTCTTGACCAGCACGATGGAGCGGCGCTGGTAGTTGTACAGCGCCTGCTTGGCCTCGGGCAGTTCGGAGACGCCGACCTCCTTGAAGCCGCGCTCCACGAACCAGTGCTCGGCGCGGGTGGTGAGCACGAACAGGCGGCGCAATCGCGCCTTGCGGGCCCGGGCCTCGATCTCCGCGAGCAGGCGGTCGCCGTAGCCCTGGTCGCGGCACTCCGGATGCACCGCCAGGCAGGCCAGCTCCCCGGCCTTGGTCTCGGGGAAGGGATAGAGCGCGGCGCAACCGACCACCTGCCGGTCGTGCTCCATCAGCACGAAGCGGCCGATTTCCCGCTCCAGCAGCTCGCGGCCGCGCTTCACCAGCACACCCTGCTCTTCCAGGGGCTGGATCAGGTTGAGGATGCCGCCCACGTCCTCGATGCCCGCCAGGCGCAGCCGCTCGGTGGTCTCGCTGGTGACCATGGTGCCCACGCCCTCCCGGGTGAAAAGCTCCAGCAGCACCGCCCCGCGCAGATGGCGCGAGATCAGGTGCACCCGGCCCACGCCGTCGCGGGCCGCCTTGGCCGCGTGGCGCAGGAAGGACGTCTCGCCCGCCGCAAGGCCGCCGCGATCCAGCAGGCGCTCCGCGTCCCCGGCGGTGAGTTCCCGCTCCAGGGCGCCGCCGCGGCCGGTGATCCCGGGCGCGTCGGTGAGGAAGATCAGCTTGTCGGCCCGCAGCGCGATGGCGCTGGCGGTGGCCACCTCCTCATAGGTGAGGTTGAAGATCTCGCCGGTGGGCGAATAGCCCAGGGGCGAGAGCAGCACCACGTCTCCCTGGTCGAGCCGGGCGCGCAGGGCCGCGACGTCAACTTTGCGCACCTCGCCGCCGTGGGCGAGATCCACGCCGTCCACGACGCCCACCGGGCGGGCGGTGACGAAGTTCCCGGAGGCGACCCGGATGTCGGCGTTGGCCATGGGCGAATTGGGCAGCCCCAGGGAGAGCAGCGCCTCGACTTCGGAGCGCGCCCGCCCCACCGCCTCCTTCACGCACTCCAGGGCCTCGCGGGTGGTCACCCGCATGCCCCGCACGTAGCGGGTGCGCACCCCGCCCAGCTTGAGCCGGGCCTCGATCTGGGGGCGCGCACCGTGCACCAGCACCAGGCGCACGCCCAGGCTCGCCAGCAGGCTGAGGTCATGCACGAACTCCACAAAGCCGCGCTCCGCCACCACCTGGCCGCCGAAGGCCACCACGAAGGTGCGGCCGCGGAAGGCGTGGGCGTAGGGCGCGACCGAGCGGAACCAGGCGACAAACTCGGTTTCGCGTTTCGGGATTCGGTTTTCGGGCCTGGTAGCCATGGTGAATGTTGGAAGGTGGGGCAGTGCCGGTAGTTTAACCCGCAACCCTGAAACTAGAAGTCTCCCCACAGGGCCTGGAGCGCCGCGATCGCCGCCAGACCGGCGGTCTCGGTGCGAAGCACCCGCGGGCCCAGGCTGAGGCGGTGGAATCCCGCGGCTTCCGCCGCCGCCAGTTCCCGGGGCGCGAGCCCACCCTCGGGCCCCACCAGCAGGGTCACCGCGCCGGCCGGCCGCGCCAGATGCCGCAGCCCGGTGCCGGCGGCGGGCGCCAGGACGAAACCCCCGGCACCGCCTCCCGTCTGGGCGCCCAGCCAGACCGGCAGCGCCGCCACCGGGGCGATCTGCGGGACCCGGTTGCGTCCGCACTGCTCGCAGGCGGCCTCCGCGATCCCCTGCCAATGGGCGAGGCGCTTTGCGGCCCGGTCAGCCGCGAGCCGCACCAGGGCGCGCTCTGTGGCCAGCGGCTGGATGTGCGTCGCCCCCAGTTCCACGGCCTTCTGGATCACCAGGTCCATCTTCTCGGCGCCGAGCAAGGCCTGGGCGAGGGTGAGCGCCAGGGGGGACTCCCGGTTCCCGGCGAAGAAGTCCCCGACCCGCGCCGTCACGATGCCGCCCCCGGCATCCACCACCACCGCCGCATGCTCCCCGCCCTCGCCGCTGAACAGCACCAGCGGGTCCCCCTCGGCCAGCCGCAGGACCCGCAGCGCGTGGTGCGCGGCCCGCGGCGGCAATTCGACGAGCAGGCCCTCGGAAAGGGGTGTCGGGCAATGAAAGCGGGGCGTGCTCATGGGAGGTTGTGGCGCTGCCGCATGATAATATAGCCGCCGGTTTCGGGAGGTGATTTAAATGGTGAGTCTGCAGACCCCGGTGTGCGATTTCGGCTGGAAGGCCCCGGATTTCGACCTGCCCGGCGTGGACGGCCAACGCCATACCCTGGCCTCGGCGCGGGGACCCAACGGGCTGCTGGTGATGTTCATCTGCAACCACTGTCCCTATGTGAAGGCGGTGCGCAGCCGCATCATCCGCGACGTCGCCGAACTCAAGGGGCTCGGCATCGGCAGCATCGCCATTATGTCCAACGACCCCGCCGACTATCCCGAGGACTCCTTCGACAACATGAAGCGGGTGTCGGACGAGTACGGCTACCCCTTCCCCTACGTGCTGGACGCGACCCAGGAGGTGGCGAAGGCCTACGGCGCGGTGTGCACCCCGGATTTCTTCGGCTTCAACGCCGCCCTGGAGCTGCAGTACCGCGGCCGGCTCGACGCCTCGCGCAAGGAGGCGGCGCCCGAGGACGCCCGGCGCGACCTGTTCGAGGCCATGGCCCAGGTCGCGCGAACAGGTCAGGGCCCCCGGGAGCAGATCCCGGGCATGGGCTGCTCCATCAAGTGGCGCGGGGAATAGCCCGCCCCCTAATTCCGTGATCGAGTCGGTGATCGCCGCGGTGCGCGGCGTGGCGGCGCAGGAGATCATGCCCCGCTACCTCAAGGTGGCGCAGCAGCGCAAGGCGGACGGCAGCCTGCTCACCGAGGCCGACGTCGCCTCCCAGCGCGTCCTGTCCCGGGTGCTGCCGGCAATCCGGCGGGCCCCGGTGATCGGCGAGGAGATGAGCCAGGACCAGCAGCTCGAGCGCTGGCTGGCCGGCGCCGAGGGGCTGTGGTGCGTGGATCCGGTGGACGGCACCTCGAATTTCGTCAACGGCCTGCCCTACTTCGCGGTCTCGGTGGCGCTGATGCTGGAGGGCCGCCCGGTGCTGGGGGTGGTCTACAATCCGGTGGCGCAGGAGCTGTTCTGGGCCGAGCGCGGGCAGGGGGCGTTCCTGAACGGCGAGAAGTTGCCCATCAAGACCCGGGTCCCGCCCCTGCGCGGCGCCATGGCCGGGGCGGACTTCAAGCGCCTGCCGCGCCGGCTGGCGGAGCGGCTTGCCGGCGCCCCCCCCTACGCCTCCCAGCGCAACTACGGCGCCAGCACCCTGGACTGGTGCTACACCGCCGCGGGTCGCTTCGACGTCTATGTCCACGGCGGGCAGAAGCTGTGGGACTATGCCGCGGGCGCGCTGATCCTGGAGGAGGCCGGTGGCGGCATGGCAACCCTGGAGAGCGACGATTTCTGGGGCAGTTCCATCTGGCAGCGCTCGGTGGTGGCCGCCTGGGACCCCGGCCTGCTGCGGGAGTGGGCGGCGTGGCTGCGGGCGGGGCCCTGAGGCCGCGGGCAGGACCCGGCGGGTCGGCGTGACAACAAGGGAGGCCGCAACAAAATGAAAATCGTCATCCTGGGCGCGGGTCGGGTGGGCGCCAGCGTGGCAGAGGCCCTGGTGGGCGAGGCCAACGACATCACGGTGGTGGACACCGACATCGCACGGCTGCGGGACCTGGAGGACCGCCTCGACCTGCGCACCGTGACCGGCAATGCCTCGCATCCGACGGTGCTGCGCAACGCCGGCATCGAGGACGCCGACATGGTGCTGGCGGTGACCCAGAGCGACGAGACCAACCTCGTCGCCTGCAAGCTCGCCGCGAGCCTGTTCAACGTGCCCACCAAGGTGGCGCGCATCCGCTCCGCCGACTTCCTGAACCACGAGCACCTGTTCGCGCCGGAGAACTTCTGCGTGGACTTTCCGATCTGCCCCGAGCAGATCATCACCGACTACGTCCACAAGCTGATCGAGTTCCCCGAGGCGCTGCAGGTGGTGGAATTCGCTGGCGGCCTGGTGTCCCTGGTGGGGGTGCGGGCCTTCCACGGCGGCCCCCTGGTGGGGCGCGAGCTGCAGTGGCTGCGCGCCCACATGCCCCAGATCGACACCCGGGTGGCGGCCATCTTCCGCCGCGACCGCCCCATCATCCCCGAGGGTCGGACCGTGATCGAGGCCGGCGACGAGGTCTTCTTCATCGCCGCCAGCCGCCACATACGCCGCGTGATGAGCGAATTGCGCCGCATGGACAAGGCGGTGAAACGGGTGATGATCGCCGGCGGCGGCAACATCGGCCGGCGCCTGGCCAAGGCGCTGGAGAACGATTATGAAGTCAAGATCGTGGAGGTAAACCGCGCCGCCTGCGAGCGCCTGGCCAACGAGCTGCACCGCTCACTGGTGCTGCACGGCGACTCCACCAACGAGGAGCTGCTGGAGAACGAGAACGTGGCCGAGATGGACGTGTTCTGCGCGCTCACCAGCGACGACGAGGACAACATCATGTCCTCGCTGCTGGCCAAGCGCATGGGCACGCGCAAGGTGATCGCGCTTATCAACCGCAGCGCCTACGTGGACCTGGTCCAGGGCACCGCCATCGATGTCGCCATCTCGCCCTCCCAGGCCACCATCGGCACCCTGCTGGCGCGGGTGCGGCGCGGGGACGTGGCGGCGGTGCACCGGCTGCGCCGCGGCGCCGCCGAGGCGTTGGAGCTGGTGGCCCACGGCGACCGCGACTCCTCCAAGGTGGTGGGGCGGCGCATCGAGGAGATCAAGCTGCCCGAGGGTACCACCATCGGCGCCATCGTGCGCCGGCTGGAGCGCCCGGTCATGGAGGTGATCAATGACA
>DASTHR010000287.1:0-5490 GCA_035718105.1 Burkholderiales bacterium | reverse complement strand
CCGTGGCGCGGGCCATCGCCACGCGCCTGCAGACGGGCTACTTCGAGAATTACGCGATGGTGCTGTACGTCGCGGACGTCGAGGTGCTGCGCGCCAACAAGTTCTGAGGCGCTATTTCGGCAGCGCCTTGTCCAGGAAGTTGGCGATGAAGCGGGCCAGGTCCAGTTCCTTGCCGTTGAAGTAGTGGTCGGCGCCCGCCACCACCACCTGGGCGCTGCCCTTCACCCGGCGCAGGTAGAACGCCCGCTCCGCGGTCTGCTTGAGCACCTGGGGAAAGTCGCCGTCGCCGTGGATGTCGAGTGTGGGCACCGGGATCTCATTGGGTTTTTCGAAAGGGGCGGTGATGCCGATGGCGACCCAGGCCTGGACGCCGGGGTCCCCGGTGCGCACCAGGAAGTAGTTCGCCATGCGCGCCCCCATGCTGTGGGACACCAGGGCGATGCGCTCATAGCCCCGGGCCTTGAGCCAGGACGCGGCGGCGGCAATGCGCTGCGCCGCCTCGGGGAACAGGGGCGGATAGTCCTCGGCCTTGGCGTCCGCCGCCAGCACCGGCATCTGGATCGAGAGCGTGGCGTAGCCGCGCTCGGGCAGCGCGGTGCGCAGCGGCCCGTTGAGGCCCCAGTCCGGGTGCACGCCCATGCCGTGCACCAGGATCGCCGCGCCGCGGGCGTTCGGGGCCGGGGTGTAAAGGGCGAGGAACTTGCGCCCGTCCTGCTCCTGCAGGTACATCGCATCGCCGACGACGATGCCGGGGCTGATCTCGTCCGCCCACTTCTTCTCCCGCGCATAGTCCGCGCCGGCCTGGGCAACCCCGGCCCAGGCCATGGCCAGCGCCAGGATCCACCCGCCCAGCCTCACTCGCCCGATTCCGTCCAGCATGCCTGTATCACCTCCCTGATCCATTCCAATTCCTTGCCAAGGCCGTCCCGCAGCAGGCGCCCGTCCTGCCCCGGCCGTCCCGGGAGATGCAGTTTCGCGCTGCGCAGGTTGGCGCCGCGCACTTCGCGGCCCGCCTCGGCGTAGCGCTTGCGCTCCACCGCCGTCTCCTCCGCCGGCGCCTCGGCGAACCACACCCACTCGCGGGCGAACTCCCCGGCGCGGCGCTCCAGCGCCGCCCACAGCGTGGGATCCACAGGCTCCGGGGGCTCGAGCCACGAATGCTCGCAGCTTCCGGCGGCGAAGTCCACGCGCCAGCGCCCGGCCCAGGCCGGCTCGCCGCCCACGGTGGCCAGGAGTTCGCCGCCGGGGGCGCCGAACTCGCGGCGGATGCGGAACATGGCGTCCCGCTCGGCGCCGAGGACATAGCCCGCGAATACGCCGGGCGCCACCGGAAAGCAGGTGATCGCGAGCCGCAGCCCGCCCCCGGGCTCCGCCTCCACCCACACCCCGTCATCGGGAACGCCGGGCTCGCG
The DNA here is from genome assembly GCA_035718105.1 of Burkholderiales bacterium. Lineage (GTDB taxonomy): Bacteria > Pseudomonadota > Gammaproteobacteria > Burkholderiales > UBA6910 > UBA6910. The sequence goes on along the minus strand of DASTHR010000287.1, from coordinate 4,078 downwards.
GCTGGTCTGCTCCAGCACGGCACCGCCGCGGATCAGGGCGCTGCCCCGGGCGCCGCTGGCGGCGTCCACCCATTCGGCGTGGACCTCCAGCTCCGGGCACTCCGCCGAAGCGATGGCGAACGCGGGAAAGGGCAGGCCCCCCTCCACCTTCAGGTCGTAGCACAGGCCCGCCTCGCCGTGGATTTCCTCGACGCTTCCCCGGGGCGGGTCTTCGGCCAGCAGGGCGGCGACCCGGGCGCGGAACGCTTCGCGCTGCGCCGGCGGGCCGCTGGCGCGGATGTTGCCGTGGAAGAGGGCCATGGGGCGGATCAGGAAGATGAGTTCACGGTGCTCCCGCCGCGCCGCCCGCTTACTCCGGTGCATGGCGCTGCCGGCGCGCTCACTATGGCATTGTAATGTTCCGCGCCGGGCTTGGGCAGGAATTCGGCCGTCTCAGGCGCCGAGCTGCGCGGCCAGGTCGAGGAAGTCCTCCGCCACGATGTCCAGCCCGGGCTCGGCGCAGAGGTCGGGCCCGGCGGTGGGGCCGAACTCCAGGGGCCGGCGCACGAAGGCGGTGGCCAGCCCCGCGCGGCGTGCCGCTCTCAGATCGTCCTTGTGCGCTGCCACCATCATCAGCTCCGCCGGGCGCAGGTCCAGCAGCTCCGCCACCCCCAGGTAGGTCTCGGCGTCGGGCTTGTAATGGCGGAAAGTCTCGGCGGAGAAGATGCAGTCCCATGGCAGGCCGGCGCGTTTCGCCATGTTGACCAGCAGGGAAACATTGCCGTTGGACAGGGTGGCGATCACGAACCGGCGCCGGAGCCGGGCCAGCCCCTCCACCGAATCCGGCCAGGGATCGAGCCGGTGCCACACCCGGTTGAGGTGCGCCTTGTCCGCTTCGCTCACGCCTGCCAGGCCGAAGCGCGGCAGGAGGGAGTCCAGGATCATGCGATGCAGGGCATCGATCCGGGTCCATCCCAGTTCCCCGCTGCGCACCCGCGCCATGGCGGGCTGGTAGCCGGCGCGCCAGGCGTCCGCCAGCGCCGCCCAGTCCACCGCCAGCCCGCGCTCGCGCCCGAATGCCTCGCCCTCGCGGATGATGGAGCCGCGCCAGTCCACGACCGTGCCGAACACGTCGAAGGCCAGCGCCCTGATGCCGCTCATGGTCATTGTCGGGTTTGCCTTGCACCGAGCCCCGAACATCTTCGGGGCGGGTCCGGCGGCTGTCAACGCGCCGGCCCTTGGGGTAAGGTAAGTGAGGGCGCAGGACGAACCGCCGCGGCGGTTGCGCCGGGAAAGGCGTGACGCATGAACGACAGGACTGCCAGGGAAGAGCGTGGCCGGCCGGCGCGGGTCCGGCCCCGCCTGCCGTCGGCGCAGCGGGAGCGGCTGCTCGCCGAGCTGCGGGCCTGCGCCCGGGGCGCCGGCGGCGAGGTGTCCGCCCGCGAGCGGGCCAGCAAGCTCGGGGCGTCTTACCTCAGGCTGGACGACGCCGGCCGCCACGAGTTCCTGCGGCTGATCGCGATGGAATTCGGTCCGGACCCCGCTGCGGTGGCCGAGGCGCACCGGCGGTTCCAGGAAGCGGTGGGGACGCCGGGGCAGGGCGATGCGGAGATGGACCTGCGCGCGGTCCTGCGTTCCTCGCGCATCCGCATCCTCACCCAGTTCAACGCGCTGCCCCAGGGCGTGAAGTTCCTGGTGGACCTGCGCTCCGACCTGCTGCGCTACCTGAAGGACGATCCCGACCTCGCGGTGCTGGACCGGGAGCTGCAGGCGCGGCTCAGCGCCTGGTTCGACGTCGGCTTCCTGGAACTGCACCGCATCACCTGGAACTCGCCCGCCTTCCTGCTGGAGAAGCTCATCGAGTACGAGGCGGTGCACGAAATCCGCTCCTGGGCCGACCTGCGCAACCGGCTGGAGGCGGACCGCCGCTGCTACGCCTTCTTTCACCCGCGCATGCCCACCGAGCCCCTGATCTTCGTGGAGGTGGCTCTCACCCGCAAGCTCGCCGACAACATCCAGGCGCTGCTCGACGAGACCGCGCCGGTGCTGGACGCGACCAAGGCGGACACGGCGATCTTCTACTCCATTTCCAACACCCAGAAGGGCCTGCGGGGCATCTCCTTCGGCAGCTTCCTGCTGAAGCGCGTCATCGAGGACCTCAAGCGCGGCCTGCCGCGGCTGGACACCTTCGCCACCCTCTCTCCCCTGCCGGACCTGCGCCTCTGGGCCGAGGCGACCCCCGGCGTCATCGAGGACAGCGCGACGGCGGAGGAGCTGGGGAAAATCGCGGCCGCGGCTGGGAAGCCGCTGGACGGGGCGGGGCTGAAGGCGCTGCTGGCGGCCCCGGAATGGACCGCGGAGCGCAGGCTTGCCGCCGCGCTGCGCGAGCCCCTGCTGCGGCTGGCGGCGAGATATCTGCTTGAGGCCAAGCTGGAGGGCCGGCCGGCGGATCCGGTGGCGCGGTTCCACCTCGGCAACGGCGCGCGCCTGGAGCGGCTGAACTGGATGGCGGACCTGTCGCCGAAGGGTCTTCGGCGCGCCTGGGGCCTGATGGTGAACTACCTCTACGACCCCGATGCCATGGAGGGAAACGTGGAGCGCTACGGCGCGGAGGGAGACATCGCCGCGTCCTACGCCGTGCGCCGCTTCCTTAGGCGGCCGAAACCCTGACGCGCCGTGCGCCGCGCATGCTGCGGCGCATGCTTGACAGCGTATTCAGGGCACTCCTAGGCTGTCGCCAAAAATATCACAACGGCTTTTCACCCTGCGGCCCCGGAACCGGCCGCCTTTGAGGAGGACATGACATGAGCTGGACCCGCAATGTGGTCCTGGCGTTGGCCGCCGTCGCCTTTGCCGGTGCCGCCGCCGCCCAGGAAATCAAGATCTCCCATCAATGGAAAGCCAACGCCGACGGGCGCGACCGGGCCGCGCGGGTGTTCGTCGAGGAAGTGAACAAGCGCGACCCGAGCCTGAAGTTCCGCATCTATCCCGCGGGTTCCCTCAACATCAAGCCCGTCGCCCAGCTCGACGCCCTGCAGGCCGGCACACTGGAGATGACGATCTACCCCATCTCCTACGCCGTGGGCAAGATTCCCGAGTTCTCCATCTGCATCATGCCCGGCACCATCAGCTCCCTGGAGCACGCCATGAAGCTCAAGGGAACCAGGTTCCACGAGAAGCTGCAGCAGATCGCCGAGGAAAACGGCATCCGCATCATCACCTGGTGGTGGACGCCGGGAGGCTTCGGCACCAAGGACCGCGCGGTGGGCGGGCCCGACACCGTGAAGGGGCTGTCGCTGCGGGCCGCGGACCCGACCTTCGAGGCCATGCTCAAGGCGGCCGGCGCCTCGGTCCACAACATGGCGTCGAGCGAGATCTACCCGGCGCTGCAATCGGGCGTGCTCAGCGGGGCCCTCACCTCGGCCGAGACCTTCGTCAGCATGCGGCTCTACGAGCAGTTGAAGCATGCCACGGTGGGCGGCGACTACACGCTCTGGATGCTGCTGCAGCCCATGCTGATGTCGAAGCAGGCCTGGGACAAGCTCACCCCGGCGCAGAAGAAGGCGTTCCAGGAGGCGGCGGACAAGGCCGACGAAGCCTTCCTCAAGGACCAGATGAACGCCACCAAGGACATGTCGGATGCCTTCACCAAGGCCGGCGCCCAGGTGCGCCCCCTCACCAAGGCCGAGTACGACGCCTGGGTGGAGCTGGCGAGGAAGACCGCCTGGGTGGAGTTCCAGACCAAGACCCCCCGCGGCAAGGAACTGCTCGAACTCATCACGGCCGTGAAATGAGCGCGGCGGGAACCCGGGGATTCGTCCGGGCGATGGACGCGGTCGCCGTCGCATGCGCGGTGGCCGCGTCGGTGATGCTGTTTCTCGCGGTGCTGATCGTCACCTGGATGGTCATCTACCGCACGGCCGGGCACTCCACATTCTGGGAACTCGAGTCCGCCGTCTACCTCATGGTGGGCGCGGTGTTCCTGGGCTCGCCCTACTGCCTGAAGACCGGCGGCCATGTGGCGGTGGACCTCCTCGGGCACTACCTTCCCGACCGCCTGCTGCGCCCCGTCAACCTCTTCGTTACCGTCATCGGCCTG
>DASTHR010000286.1:0-6802 GCA_035718105.1 Burkholderiales bacterium | reverse complement strand
TGGGCCAAGCTCAAGGGCACCGGGCGCGAGGAGGCGATGAAAAAATACGTCGCCCTGGTGAACCGCATCAAGGGCGAGGAGTAGCGCCTGCTTCCGTGGGTGCGGCGCCGGGCGCACGCCAGCGCAGCATGTCCGGCTGAAGCCGGACCCACGGAGCCTGGTATCGGCAGTAGGAGCTTCAGCCGTACGCGGTGACCACTCCCGGTGCTACCAGAAGCGCCGCCGCGCCGCCTCCAGGAACTCGTCCAGCAGCGGCGCGCTGTCCAGCAGCCCCGGGTCCCCCGGCACATGGAACTCGGGGTGCCATTGGACGCCGAACACGTACTTGCGCCCGGTTCCCCGGATCGCTTCCGGCACCCGGTCCGGCACCGACCAGGCTTCGACCTTGAGATCCCGCCCCAGGACCTTGATGCCCTGGTGGTGGATGGAGATCACGCTCCCGCCGCTGGCGCCGCCGTAGAGCCTCGCCAGGCCGCTGCCGGGCTCGAAGGCGATTTCGTGGGCATGGCGGTCGAACTGCTCGCTCAGGTGCGGCACGGCTTCCGGATGCTGCTCGGCGATGTCCTGCAGCAGCGTTCCGCCGAAAGCGACGTTGATGAGCTGCATGCCGCGGCAGATTCCCAGCACCGGCTTGCCCGCCTCCACGAACTCGTGGAGCAGTTCCATCTCGTAGACGTCACGCACCCGGTCCCCCGCCCACTCGGGCTTCAGCGGCTCCTCGTTGTAGGTCAGGGGGCTCATGTCCGCGCCCCCCTGCAGCACCAGCCCGTCAAGCTGGGAAGCGTAATCCCGCAGCCGAATGTTGCTGCGGTGAATGCGGGAGTCCTGGCTGATGGAGGGGACCATGAACACCAGCACGTCCCGGGACATCACCCAGTGGGCGACGGTCTGCTCCAGGTATTGCAGGGTCTTGGCGCGCAGTCCCGCCGCACCGGCCTCGGGATGGAAGATGCGCGGGGATATGCCGATCTTGAGGGGTCTCGCCGTCATGCTCGTCCTCGGTTCCGCATTACAGGGAGCGGTAGTGCGCCGCCATGCGTCGCCGCAGCGCCGCGTCGGGCAGCGGGCCCGACAGCGCTCCCATGTTGTCGAGAAGGTGCTTCGGGTTGCGCGTCGCGGGGATGGCGCAGGTGATCGCGGGGTGGCCGACGATCCACTTAAGGAAATACTGGGCCCAGGACTGCACGCCGAGTTCCGCCGCCCAGGGCGGCAGCGGCTTGCCCCGCACCCGGGAGAACATGCTGCCCTTGCCGAAGGGCCGGTTCGCCAGCACCGCCACGCCGCGCTCGGCCGCCAGCGGCAGCAGGCGGCTCTCCGCCTCCGGCTCGGCGAGGGAGAAGTTCAACTGCACGAAATCCAGGCGCTCGGCGCGCAACACCCGCTCCAGCTCGTCGTGGGCGCCCTCGTGGTAGTGGGTGACGCCGACATAGCGGATCCTGCCCTCGCGCTTCCACTCCCGCAGAGTGGCGAGATGGGTGCCGACGTCCAGCAGGTTGTGGACCTGCATGAGGTCCATGCGCTTCACCCGCATCAGGCGCAGGGACTCCTCCATCTGCCGGATGCCCGCGTCGCGGCCGCTGGTCCAGACCTTGGTGGCCCAGAACAGTTTCGCCTGCACCCCGAGTTCCGCGGCGAGGTCGCCCAGCACCGCCTCCGAGGTCCCGTACATGGGGGAACTGTCCACCAGCCGCCCGCCGCTCTCCACGAACAGTCGCAGCACCTCCTGCGCAGCCGCGCGCCCGGCAGCATCGCCGGCCACGTCAAAGCTCTGCCAGCTGCCCATGCCGATGGCGGGGAGTTTCTCGCCGGTGGAAGAAATGCTGCGCTCGACCATGGCCCCGGTGGCGGCGCCTGCTCCAGGCATCAGCGTCCCCGCCGCCGCGGCGGCGAGCACGCCCAGCACCCGGCGCCTGGGCTTCGACTGGATACCCTCCATCTCCTCAGTTCCTCCTCTCCGCATGACTGCTCTCCTGTCGTACCCGAAGTGCCTGCCGCCGGCCCAGCGCGACGCTCAATGCCATCCACAACGCCGCCAGCGGGAGCGCGATCCAGGCGATGCCCGCCAGCCCCATCCCCAGGGCCTTGAGCCCGGCGAAGGCCCAGCCGCCGACCGCATCGCCGCTGCGATAGACCACGGTGTCGATGAAGTTCTTCGCCTTGTATTTCGCCTCCCGGTCCACCACGGTGTAGAGCAGTTCCCGCGCCGGCCGCGCCAGGGCGAAATCCGCCGCCCGGCGCAGCACCTGGAAGCCCACCGCCACCGCCAGCACCGGGAACAGCGCCAGGACGCCGAAGCCGACGAAGGTCAGCGCCGGCACCAGCGCGAGAACGATTGCGACACCCCAGCGCCGGATCAGTTGCGCGGTGACAAACGTTTGACCCGCCAGGGCCAGCAGGTTCACGGCCAGGTCCATGGAAGCGAACAGGCTGGTGCGGACCTCGGAGGTGAGCCCCGCATCCGCCACCAGCCGTGCCTGCTGGAAGTAAAGAAACGTGGAGAGGACCGTGTAGAGCACCATGTAGGCCGCGATACCCAGCAGATAGGGCGACCCCGCCACCTCGCGCACTCCACCCCAGGCGCCGCCCCCGAGGGACGCCTCTGACGCGGGGCCCTGCCCGCCCGGCCGCCCCTCGCTCCAGGCGAGCAGGCGGAAGATGCACAGTGTCGCCAGCGCGAGGAAGGCCGCCGACACCAGCAGCAGGTTCACGGTCCCCAGGGGACGCGCCAGGAATGCGGTAAGCGCCGGCCCGATCAGCGCCCCGGCGCTGCCGCCGGCGGCGATGAAGCCGAACAGGCGCTTCGCCTGTTCCCGATCGAACAGGTCCACCATGAAGCTCCAGAACACGGAAACCACGAACAGGTTGTAGACGCTGACCCAGACGAAAAAGGCCCGGGCCGCCCACTCGGGTTCCACGCCCGCGCGGAACACCGCGAAGAACGCCAGCAGGTTGACCAGGAAGAAGCCGTACACCGCGGGAAGCAGGCGTCGGCGCGGCAGCCGGGCGGAGGCCCAGCCAAAAAGGGGCACGGCGGCCAGCATGGCCAGCAGGGTGGCGGTGAACACCCAGGGCAGCGCCTGCACGCCGCCCTGAATGCCCATCTCGTCCCGCAGCGGCCGCAGGATGTAGTATCCGCACAGCAGGCAGAAGAAATAGGCGAAGCACCAGGCCAGCGGCGCGCGCTCGCCCGCGGGCAGGGCGCGAAGCGCGCCGGCGGCGGGATCCGCCCTCAGGAGCAACCCCGCAACCCAAAGAGGGCGCTGCCCCCGGCAACCATGCGGTGTTGCCGTTCAGCCCTCGTAACGGTCCTCCTCTGCTTCCTCTTCCTCCTCGTCCTTCACATCCCGGGGCTCGAAGCGGTAGATCTCCACCTCCCCCTCATCGTCCACGTCAATGCAGAAAACGGCGTCCTCGTCCGGATCCGTTTCCCGCAGCGCGAGCACCGCCTCCTCGTCGCGCTCGCTCTCCTCTTCAAAGGAGTCGGACAGCGCCGGGTCAGTTCCGTCATAGATGGTGAGCACGTAATACCGCATGGGTTGATCTCCCTGTTTGGACTCAGGCGCAATCATACCGCGCCTTGCGGGCCGGACCGGGTGGCGCACCCCGCAGTTCCTGTTTGGGGCTGTCAGCGATTTCCGACAATAACCGCGGGTCTTTTGGGGATCAATCCCCAAGTCCGTGGGGAATTATCCGCAACTTATTGTTTATGAAACCATAACGCCCACTTCGGCGCATCCCAAGCCATTGATTTGCTTGCTTGCTTAAGCGCGCCTTAACGCCACCGCGCTACGGCGCGGAAATTGCAAAGCACTGCGTTGCAATACCTACGTTTCGGTACGTAGTAGACGATCAAAAGCCAGTGGTATCGGGCGCCAACAAGCAAACATGGAGAGCAAAAAAATGGTTTCGAGACGAGATTTTCTGAGGTCGGCCGGCGCGCTGGGGGTGGCTTCGATGGCCGCGCCAAGCGCATTGTTCCCGCAGAAGGCCATCGCCCAGGCGGTGACCGCTGCGCTCAACGCCAAGCAGGTTCCCCAGTTCGTGCAGATCCTGCCCAATCCGCTGGATCCGGCATTCATCTACCAACCCGACGTGGCCGGCGGCAACGCCTACACGCTGCGCATCACCGAATTCACGCAGCAACTGGGCCTCGCCGGCGCCCGGGGCACGCCCCTCAGCACCACGCTCTGGGGCTATGGCACGGCCGCGCAACAGAGCACCTTCCCGGGCCGCACCTTCGAACTGCAGCAGGGCCAGCCCATCACGGTCACCTACGTGAACGACCTGGTGGACGCCCAGGGCGCCCCCCTTCCCAACCGCATGCCTGTGGACACCACCCTGGACTGGGCCAACCCAGGCGCCGTGGGCGGACTGTTCCCGGTGCCGGCGGTGGCGCACCTGCACGGCGGCGACTCGGCCTACCTGAGCGACGGCCTGCCCGACGCCTGGGAGACGCCGGACGGCCAGCGCGGGCGCCTGTTCGCCACTCCGTACACCTACGAGAACAACCAGGAGGCGGGGACCCTCTGGTACCACGACCACGCCCTGGGCATCACCCGCACCAACGTGTACATGGGACTGGCGGGTTTCTACATCCTGCGCGACGCCAACGAGAATTCTCTGCGCGCGTCGGGCGTGCTGCCCTCGCACCCCTACGAGGTGCCGGTGGTGATCCAGGACCGCATGTTCACGGCCAACGGCGCCCTGTTTTATCCGTCCGCGGCCACGGGCAACCTGCCCAACCCCACCCACCTGCCGGAGTTCTTCGGCGACGTGGTGCTGGTGAACGGCAAGACCTGGCCCAAGCTGAACGTGGAGCCCCGCAAGTACCGCCTGCGCATGCTGAACGGCTCCGACTCCCGCTTCTACGACATGCGCTTCGAGTACTTCACCCAGAACAGGCAGATCGTCGCCGGCGCGGGCACCCCCGTCCCCGTGCTGGTGATTGGCAATGAGCTGGGCCTGCTGGACACGCCGGCGCTGCCGGAACTCACCGCACGTCCCGGCCTGCCCGGGGTGGCGGGCGTGCTGGCCATCGGGCCGGGCGAGCGCTATGACGTGATCGTGGATTTCAGCGCCGTGCCCGCCGGCACCCGGGTGGTGGTCACCAACACCGCCCGCTCGCCCTACCCCGACGCCGTGCTGCCGGAGAACAGGCTCACCGACCGGCTGCTGGCCTTCGACGTGACCCTGCCGCTGTCCGCCACGCCCAACGCCAGCGTGGACATCGGCACCAACCTGCGGCCGGTTGCCGGGCCGCTGCCCCTCCCCAGCACCACGGGAGTGCCGGTGCGCAAGATTCTGCTGTTCGAGGGCACCGACGCCCTGGGCCGGCTGCAGACCATGCTGGGCCCGGTGGACCCCGTGGACGGCGTGCAGGGCACCCTGACCTTCAAGGACCCCATCACCGAGCGGCCGGCCCTGGGCACCACCGAGGTCTGGGAGTTCTACAACACCACCGTGGACGCCCATCCCATGCACATGCACCTGGTGGACTTCCGCATCCTGGACCGCCAGACCTTCACCGGAACGCTCACCCCCAAGGTCAACAGCGACGGCTCCAACGGCGCCATCCTGAACGGGGCCAGCATCGTCAAGACCGGCAACCCGCTGCCGGTGAGCGCCTGGGAATCCGGCAAGAAGGACACCGTGAAGCTGTTCCCGGGCGAGGTGACCCGGGTGCTGGTGTCCTTCAACCGCCGGGGCGAGTACGTGTACCACTGCCACATCCTCTCCCATGAAGACCACGAGATGATGCGGCCCTACGAAGTGATCTGAATGGAGAGGCCGGCGAGGCGCGCATAACTGCAAGCCAACAACAAGACGAAACGGGGAGGCGCAAGCCTCCCCATTTTTTTTAGGGCACGATCCAGTCCGGCTGCACCGGGACCAGGCGTTTCGAGTCCGGCGCGGCGAAGCGCACCAGGTAGGCGCCCTTGGAACTGAAGCGCTGGCCGGGGCCGAGGCTGAAGCGGGGGAAGGCCTGGGGCGCGGGGGCGTTGCCCATGGCGGAAGGGTAGTTCTCCACCCACTCAACGAGGTAGTCGCGGAAGTGGCGGCCGCGCAGACGCAGCATGCTCTCGGTGAGCAGGTTGCAGGCGGCCAGGGTGTTGCCCTGCAGCCGCTCGTCGGAGCGCGCGAGCCCCTGCTGCGCCAGCCAGGGGCGGAGATTGCGGTCCATGCGCAGGTTCCAGCGCCCCGGCGGGTCGTACGGGTATGCCATGACCGCCACCCTCTTCCACGGCGGCGGCAGGGGGGCGTGCTCCAGCCCCGACAGCATGCCCGGGACCAGGATCTCGACCGCGGGCGGCGGGCTGCGCGTAAGGGCCGCAAGGTCTTCCCTACCCAGCCACAGCACCAGGGCGTCCCCCTTTCTCAGTCCGGCAAGGGACCGCGTTTTCGCATCGCCGGGAAATGCGCGGTCCTCGATCACGATCCCGGTAGCCGCGAGGGCCTCCCTTAGCGCCGCAGCCCCCCGGGTGCCCGAGCCCTCCGGGCGTGCTATCTGCACCACCCGCCGCAGGCCTCGGCTCTCCTGGATGTGCTGGGCGAGCACCGCCGCCTCCAGGTCCAGGCCCCGGAAGTAATGGAAGCTGTACCAGCGCCCCGGATCGGTTCCCGGCAAATCCACGTTGGGGAACAGGCAGGGCAATCCCTGCTCTTCGCAGAAGCGCTCCACCGGCGACCACTCCGTCCCGCCCAGACCCGAGATCGCCGCGAACACGGGCTGGCGTGCGTAATGCGACGCGAGCTGTCGTTCCCAGGTGTCCGGCGTGCCCTCCAGGTCCCAGACATGCAGCCG
>DASTHR010000285.1:0-3614 GCA_035718105.1 Burkholderiales bacterium | reverse complement strand
GAGGTTGCCGGCCAGTCCGCCCGCGGCATGGGGATTGTGGGCAACGTCCAGCACCACCGTGGGCCGGCCCGGCAGCACCTGGAAACGCCCGGCAAGCTCCACGCCCAGCAGTCCCTGCCGGATATCGCGCATGGTCACCGGCAGGCGCTCCCGCAGCTCATCGAGCACCGCCAGCGCGGCCGCCGCGTTGCGCAACTGGAAGCCGCCGCGCAGCGCCGGCAGCGGCAGCGCCGCGCGCTTGCCACGCGGGCCCCACCAGTCCCACTGCAGCCGGTCGCCGGCGCAGCCGAAGTCGCGCCCGAACTGCAGCAGCCGGGCACCGATTTCCCGCGCCCGCCGGCCGATCGACTCCGGCGGATCCGGGTCGGCGCACACGGCGGCGCGGCCCGCGCGGAAGATGCCGGCCTTCTCGAAGCCGATGGCCTCGCGGGTGTTCCCCAGGTACTCCGTGTGGTCGAAATCAATGCAGGTGACGGCGGCGCAGTCGCTGTCGAAGACGTTCACGGCATCCAGCCTTCCGCCTAGCCCCACCTCAAGGATCGCCACGTCCACGGCCGCGTCGGCGAACAGCCGCACCGCCGCCAGCGTCCCGAACTCGAAATAGGTGAGCGAGACGTCTCCCCGCGCCGCCTCGACCCGCTCGAACGCGCCGCACAGCTGCGCGTCGCCCGCCTCGCGCCGCGCCACCCGCACCCGCTCGTTGTAGCGCAGGAGATGCGGTGAGGTGTAGCAGCCCACGCGGTAGCCCGCCTCCGAGAGGATCGCCTCCAGCATCGCGCACACGGAACCCTTGCCGTTGGTGCCGCCCACCGCGATGACGGGGAACGCCGGATCAAGTCCCATGGCCGCGCGCACCCGGCTCACGCGCTCCAGCCCCATCTCGATGGAGCGGGGATGGACGCGCTCCAGATGGACCAGCCAGTCCGCGAGCGTCTGCGGTGGCGGGTTGCGGCCTTCGGGTTGCGGCATCGGCACGGGCTCTGCGGGACGGGCGTTCCGCGCGATCCGCGAAACGCGAACTCCGGGTCTCAGGCCTGGGGCTGGCGCGTGAGGAGGGTGATCAGCGAGCCCAGCCGCTCGCGCAGCTGGCGCCGGTCCACGATCATGTCGATCGCGCCATGCTCCAGCAGGAACTCCGAGCGCTGGAACCCCTGGGGCAGGGTTTCGCGCACGGTCTGCTCGATGACCCGCGGTCCGGCGAAGCCCACCAGCGCGCCGGGCTCGGCGATCACCACGTCGCCGATCATGGCGAAGCTCGCGGACACGCCGCCCATGGTGGGGTCGGTAAGCACGGAGATGAACGGGAGGCGGTCCTCCGCAAGCTGCGTCAGCGCGGCGCAGGTCTTCGCCATCTGCATCAGCGACAGCAGGCCTTCCTGCATGCGCGCGCCGCCGCTGGCGGCCACGCAGACGAAGGGGAGCTTCTGCTCGACGCAGACATGGACCCCGCGCACGAAGCGCTCGCCCACCACCGAGCCCATGGAGCCGCCGAGAAACCGGAACTCGAAGGCCGCGGCCACCAGGGGCAGGTTGAGCACGGCGCCCTGCATCACCACCAGCGCGTCGTCCTCGTCGGTTTCCTTCTTCGCCTGCTCCAGGCGCTCGGGGTAGCGCAGCGTGTCCTTGAACTTCAGGCTGTCAACGGGGCGCACCTCCTCGCCGATTTCGTAGCGGCCCTCGGGGTCGAGCAGGTAGTCGAGGCGGGTGCGGGCGGAAATCCGGTGATGGTGGCCGCACTTGGGGCAGACCGCCAGGTTGTTGACCAGGTCGGTGTAATAGAGCACCGCCTCGCAGGCCTCGCATTTCTGCCACAGGCCCTCGGGCACGGCCTTGCGCGAGCCCTCCTTGCGCTTGATCTTGGGAGGCAGCAGCTTCTGGAACCAGCTCATCTCACGCCCCGTCCACGGCCGCGCGCAGCTCGCGCACCAGCCGCTTCACGTTGTCCGCCGCGGCATCCCGCGGCGAGGATTCGATCTCCTGGACAATGCGGCTGCCGACCACCACCGCGTCCGCCATCGCGGCGACGGCCCGCGCGGTAGCCGCGTCGCGGATGCCGAAGCCCACACCGATGGGCACCGCTATCTGTCCGCGCAGCGCCTGCACCCGCCGCCGCACGTCGTCCAGGTCCAGGTGCGCCGCCCCCGTCACCCCGGTGAGGGAAACGTAGTAAACGTAGCCGCGGGCGAGGGCCGCGACCCGCCTGATCCGCTCCGGCGTCGTGGTCGGCGCCAGAAGGAAGATGGGGTCAATGCCGTTGCGCGAGAGGCGGTCCGCCAGTTCGCCGCATTCCTCCGGAGGATAGTCCACGATCAGCACACCGTCCACGCCGGCGGCGCGGGACCGCTCGCAGAACTGGGCGAAGCCCATGGCTTCGACGGGATTGGCATAACCCATGAGCACCACCGGCGTCGCGTTGTCCCGCCCCCGGAACTCGCTCACCATCGAGAGCACGTCACGCAGGCCGACTCGGTGCGCCAGGGCGCGCTCCGAGGCGCGCTGGATGGTGGGACCGTCGGCCATGGGATCGGAGAACGGCACGCCGAGCTCGATCACGTCGGCGCCGGCTTCCGCCAGCGCATGCATCAGGGGCACCGTGAGCCCGGGATCGGGGTCACCCGCGGTGATGAAGGGGATCAGGGCCTTGCGGCCTTCTCTTGCAAGCCGCTCGAAGGCGGCAACGATGCGCGACATCTTCTAGGTGAACCGTGAAGGGTGAAGGGCGGAGGGAAAAATCTTCTCTCCGGCGTGGTCCAGGCTCAACCCTTCACTCTTCACCCTTCCCCCTTCACTCAAATGTGATGCCCGACGCCTGGGCGACGGTGTTGATGTCCTTGTCACCGCGCCCCGAGAGGTTCACCAGCAGCAGACGGTCGCCCGCCATCTCGCGGGCCATCTTCGCGGCATGGGCCAGGGCGTGGCTGGACTCCAGGGCCGGGATGATGCCCTCCAGCCGGCACAGGGTGTGGAAGGCGTTCAGCGCCTCCTCGTCGGTGACCGAGACGTACTCGGCGCGCCCGCTGTCCTTGAGCCACGCGTGCTCCGGCCCCACGCCCGGGTAGTCCAGTCCCGCCGAGATCGAATGCGTGTCCACGATCTGGCCGTTCTCGTCCTGCAGCAGGTAGGTGCGGTTGCCGTGCAGGACGCCCGGACGGCCCGCGCAAAGCGTCGCGGCGTGCTTGCCGGTGCCAAGCCCGAGGCCGCCGGCCTCCACGCCCACCAGCCGCACGGAGGCTTCGTCCAGGTAGGGATGAAAAATCCCGATGGCATTGGAACCGCCGCCGACGCAGGCGACGATCGCGTCCGGCTGCCGGCCGAACATCTCCCACATCTGCACCTTGGCCTCGCGGCCGATCACCGACTGGAAGTCCCGCACCATCATCGGATAGGGATGCGGACCGGCGACGGTACCGATGATGTAGAAAGTGTTCTCGACGTTGGTCACCCAGTCGCGCATCGCCTCGTTCAGCGCATCCTTCAGCGTCTTCGAACCGGACTCGACCGGCACCACGGTGGCGCCCAGGAGCTTCATCCGGAACACGTTCTGCGCCTGGCGCTTGACGTCCTCCGACCCCATGTAGACGACGCACTCGAGGCCGTAGCGGGCGGCGATCGTC
>DASTHR010000284.1:0-3321 GCA_035718105.1 Burkholderiales bacterium | reverse complement strand
ATGGAAAAAATTGTGACTAAAATATCTTCTTTAAGTACATCGGCGCCTTCCGTTCACCGCCTCGCCCTCTCCCTCCTGGGAATCCTGCTCATCACGAGTGCAGCGCCAGCTCCCGCCTCCGCACGCCGGCGCTCGATCGCTCAGAAGGTCCACCGCGTGCGCTACTACGACGCGACATGCAGCTTCATACCTGTGTTGATCCCGCAAGCGTTGCCGACAAAGTCAGCAAGGGTCGGGTGAAGGCGGCGGGCGCGGTTTGCCTACTCGCTGCAGGATAGCAGATAGCAGCGGGGGACGAGGTAGGCGAGGCCGGGGCCGGAGGGGCTGGCAGCTGGTGGAGATGGCAGAGGAAGACCTGGTGGACGGCGGCGATGCCGTCGGGGCCGAGCCGGTCGAGGCAGGAGGCTGCAAAGTCGTGGAAGGCGCCGGTGGCGAGGTCATGGGCGGCGGGACCGGCAGCCTGGGCGAGGGCCGCGAGGGCGCCGCGTAGCCAGGCGGAGGCGGGCCCGACAGATACCTCGTGGATGGCGCCGATCTGGTGGACGTGGGTGAGGAGGAGACGAGCGCTCTTGTCATCGGCGCGGGCCTGGGCGCGGTGGTCGTGGGCGGCCTGGGCGAGAGAGTTGGCGGAGCCGGTGCGCTGGGTGCTGGCGCGGTGGGCGGCGCGAGCGCCGGCCTGGTAGGCGCGCAAGAGCGCGGTGATGAGCAGGGTGGTGGCGGCCTGGGCCAGGTCGGCACGTGCGAGTGGTGGGACGGCAGCAGCGAGGCGGTCGGAGAGGGAGAGAAGCGGCTGGGCGATGGTCTTGACCGAGCCGAAGGCGCGTTCGATGGTGGACTTGCCGCACGGGTCTGCTTCACGCTGGATGGCGTGCTCCACCTCGAGCGTATCGAGGGTTGCGCGGGTGAGCTGCGCGAGGTACGGGGTGCCCTGGTCGGTGAGGAGCTGGGCACCGGGGACCTGGGCCAGGGTTTCGGTGAGCACCTGGCAGACGCGCTCGGCGCTCTCGGTCGAGTCGACGAGGACGGCCTCGAGCAGCGAGGCGTCGCGGCCACCGACGTCCTGGGTGGCGATGAGCTTGAGCGGGACGCCGAAGGCGCCCAGATCGGTGGTGTCGGCAGCGAACTGGGTGCCGGGCAGGACGACATCGAAGTCGAAGCGGCGCCGGCGCGGCAGGCGCTGCCGCTTGTCGCGCGGGGGCCTGGGCGGCGGCAGCGGCGGCGCCTGGGGCGGCTTGGTCTTGTGCGCCTGGGCCAGCCAGGCGCGCAGGGTGCGCGGCGAGAGGGCGAGCGCCCCACAGAGGCGCTGCCGGGTGAGCGTGGGCTGATCGATACGCAGGCGCATGACGGCCCCGACCACCAAGGCGCGGACCACGGGGCCGGTGGGGCGGATCGCTTCCAGGAGCGAGGTGGCCACCTCGAGCAGGGCCGCGGTGATCGCGGCATCGGCCTGGGCGTGATCGACTTCGGCACCGCCAGGGGGCCGGCCACGCCGGGTGAGTGCGGCGCACAGCGCGCTCATGCGCGGCAGGGCACGGCTGCACAGGCGGCTGAGCCGCTGCGGCGCAACGCCTCCCTGGGCGGCCGCGTCGCCGAGCCGGATCGCCAGCCAGTGCGGGTGGCTGCGGTGGACGACGGCCAGACAGATGAGCACCAGCAGGCTTGGCTTTGCCTGCGGATCGTGCGATGCATGCACGAGCGGCCCCCTTCCCTCTGCGTGCGAGGATCTTTAGCAAGTACACTCGTAACGCAGGCGGCGAGCGAGGGCCGCTTTTTTGTCTCAGGATCGAATCCGGCCGAGAGAGAACCGGCTGCCGCAGAAGCGCAGCTCGAGCGCGTCACCGACGAGCACCAGGCGCAGTACCTCCAGCGCCCCGGCCTCGGGCGCCTCCTCGATCGCCCCGCCGGTGGAGACAGCCAGGGCCTGCTGGCGCCCCCGCGCGAGCGCCTGGATGCGCGCCAGCACCCGATCGGCGCGCCCGTAGAAGCGATCGGCCGGCGTGAGGCCGTCGATGCCCATGTGGGCCCGGGCTTCATTGTAGGCGGCCAGGAAGGCCGCCACCGCTGCTTCGGCCTCCTGGCGGCTGGAAAACGCGCGCACCTCCCACAGCTCACGGCGGATGGTGCCGATGAGCGCCTCGACCTTGCCGCCCCCCTCGGGTCGGTACGGCCGGCCCACGATGTGATCGATGAGCTCGCTCTCCAGCGCCTTGCGGAACTCGCCCGCGGTGAACCCACCGCCCCGATCGGTGCGGATCGCCTCTGGCTTGCCGTGCCGCGCGATCGCCTGGCGCAGGGCGCCCAGTGCTGCGGCCGCCGTCGGCGACTCGGTCAGGACATGACCCACGGCGAAGCGCGAGTAGTCATCCAGGATCACCAGAAGGTGCAGCCGCTCGCCCGGCAGTCGCACGTCGGCGTAGTCCATCTGCCACAGCGCATTGCGCCGCGGCGCCTCGAAGCGCTGGTACTCGATCCCCTTGGGCTTGCTGCCCCGGTGCACTCGCTCGTAGCCCGCGTCGCGCAGCACCCGGGCGATCGCCTTGACACTCACCCGCCAGCCGCGGAAGCGCTTGAGCTGCACCCGCAGCTGCGCCGGCCCCATCGACGGGTGCTCCTTCTTGAGCTCCAGGATCGCCGCCTGCTCCACCTCGCTCAGCCCGTGCGCCGTGTCCCGCTGCGCCGGCCTCGCAGGCTCTGCACTCGCGCCAGTGCCCGTCGCCACTGCCCGCGATGCCCCCTCCGGTGCCGCGGGGACCTGCGCTC
Organism: Burkholderiales bacterium; assembly: GCA_035718105.1. GTDB lineage: Bacteria > Pseudomonadota > Gammaproteobacteria > Burkholderiales > UBA6910 > UBA6910. The sequence continues at coordinate 561 of DASTHR010000284.1, read as the reverse complement.
CTTGCGCCGCTCGCCGCCACAGCCGGAGCGACTCGGTCGTCGCACCAACCGCCTTGGCCACCTCCTTGGGGGCCAGCCCCGACGCCAACAGGGCCAGCGCCTTGGCCTTCTCTTCGGCGCTGTAGCGCCGCTGGCTTGGCGCCGCGCGCGCCTGGCTTGCCCCGCGCCCGGCTGCTCGTCGGGCGCCCCGGCCCACCCACCGGTACAGGGTGCTCAGCGGAACCTCCGCCTCCCGCGCCGCCGCTGACAGCCCCACCTGCCGGGCCCGCGCCACTACTTGTCGCCGCTCCGTCGTGCTGTACTGCCGCCGCTGCGCTCGTGCCTTCCTTCGCTTCTTCACCGGACGCCTCCTCGGTCCCCCTGGGACCCGCTGGAGCGCCCGCGCCCTCACCCGAAGCTCAGGTGACTTGCGGATTTTCCCCCCTGATTTGCGGCAAGACTTGGGGCGTCACAACAGCTACCCACCGTTCCGGTGGTGGGATCCTCAGAGGCGCACCCTGCCATTATTGGTGCAACGGCAGATGTCATTGGGCGTGCAACGCAACACCATCGACGGGTGCT
>DASTHR010000283.1:0-4231 GCA_035718105.1 Burkholderiales bacterium | reverse complement strand
TCCTGCACTGGCAGGAGAAGGCCGAGGTGCGCGCGCTGGACCCGGCGGTGCGCGCACGCCGGGCGCTCGAGGATCTCGGGCCCACTTTCGTGAAGCTGGGGCAGGTCCTGGCGACCCGCGTGGATGTATTTCCTCCCAACTGGATCGCGGAGTTCGAGAAGCTGCAGAGCGCGGTCCCGGCGGTGCCGTTCGACGAACTGCGCGCCGGCGTGGAGCAGGCATTGGGATGGCCGCTGCAGGAAGTGTTCCGGGAAGTGGAAACCGTGGCTTTCGCCGCCGCTTCCATCGCCCAGGTGCACCGCGCCAGGCTGCCGGACGGCACACCGGTCGTGCTCAAAATCCGCCGCCCGGGAATCGGCCCGCGGATCGAGGCGGATCTGCGCATCGTCGGTCATATCGCGCGCCTGATGGAGTCGGAGATGCCGGAGCTGCGCCGGTACCAGCCGGTGCAGATCGTGGAGGAGTTTGCCCGTTCCCTGCGCCGGGAGATGGACCTGGCGTTCGAGGCACGGAACATGGACATGTTCCGGGAAAATTTCGCCGGCATTGAATATGTGGTCATCCCCCGGGTGCACTGGCAGTGGACCAGCGAGGTGATGAACGTCCAGGAACTGATCGAGGGCGTGCCGGGAACGGATCTGGCGGCCGTGGACGCCGCGGGCTTCGACCGCCGCGTGCTGGCCGCCCGTGCCGCGGACTCGGTGCTCAAGATGATCCTGGTGGACGGCTTCTTCCATGCCGATCCCCACCCCGGCAATGTGTTCTACCTGCCGGGGAACCGCATCGCCATGCTGGACTTCGGCATGGTGGGGCGGCTGTCGGAGGTGCGCCGCGACCAGATCGTGGACATGCTGGCCGCGCTGTCGCGCGGCGACGAGCGCAGTCTCACCGATGTCGTGATCGAGTGGACAGGCGATGCCGAGGTGAACGAGCAGCGCCTGGTGTCGGACATCGGCGGTCTGATGTTCAACTACGGCAAGATTGCCATCAAGGACATCAACGTCGGACAGCTCCTCAGCGAGCTCACCGCCGTCATGCGCGAGCACTCCGTTGTCGTGCCGTCGGATCTGACACTGCTGTTCAAGGCGCTGATCACGCTGGAGGGCTACGGCCGCCAGATGGACCCGGAGTTCCGCATGGTGGCGCACCTGACGCCTTTCGTGCGCAGGCTGATCCTGGACCGCTACAAGCCGCGCGCGCTGGCCAGGCGTGCCGAGCGCGGGCTCGGGGACGCCCTGGACCTGCTGTCCGACCTGCCCCGGGACGTGGTCCGTCTGGTCAAGGAAGTGCGGCGTGGCAAGTTCAGGATCGAGCTGGACCTCAAGCGCCTGGATCACTTCGGCAACCAGTTGGATCGCAGCTCCAACCGCCTCACCCTGGGAGTGCTGATCGCGTCACTGATCGTCGGATCGTCCATCGTGATGACGGTCGAGGGTGGCCCGACGCTGTTCGGCCTCCCGCTGTTCGGCCTGCTGGGTTTCCTCGGCGCCTGCTTCCTTTCCCTGTTCCTGTTTTTTTCCATCTGGCGTTCGGGTCGGGATTGAAGGCGCTCCCGGCCCGTTGATCTATGTCAAAATGCTGTCGCTTGGCGGGATTACGATTGCGCGAGCCGCTGATCTTGTGCCCCACCTGCTGAACTTCCACAGATGCCTGCCACCATTGACCCTTCAAGCATTGCCGCCAGTGCCGTGCAGCGCCACGGTGGCGACGCCAGCAAGCTGATGCAGATGCTGCGCCTGGTGCAGTCCCAGGCGGGTTGCATTCCGCGCGAAGCCGTGGACGAGCTGGCCCGCCGCCTGCGCCTGCCCCGGGTGCGCGTCGAGGCCACGGCGAGCTTCTACCACTTCTTCCACGACAAACCCCACGGTGCCTACGAGATCCTGTTCTCGGACAACATCGTGGACCACATGGCCGGCAAGCAGGAGCTGATGCAGTATCTTTGCGAGCAGCTCTGGGTGGAGCCGGGGAAGCTCTCCGAAGACGGGCTGGTTTACGTGGAGAGCACCTCCGACATCGGCATGGGTGACCAGGGGCCGGCGGCGCTGGTCAACGGCCATGCCCTGCCGTCGCTCTCCAAGTCGCGCATTGACCTTATCGCGGCGATGATCCGCGAGCGCAAGGCTCTCGCGGATTGGCCCTCGATGCTGTTCGAAGTGGCGGAGAACGTGCGCCGGGCGGGCCCCCTGCTGGGCGAAGCTCTGGAGCCGGGCGCCGCGTTGCGCCGCGCGCTGGAACTCGGGCCCGACGGGCTGCTGGCGGAAATGGATGCGTCCAATCTTCGCGGGCGTGGCGGGGCGGGCTACAAGACCGCGGCCAAGTGGGGCTCCTGCCGCCGCGCCCGGGGCGAAAACCACTTCGTGGTGTGCAACGCGGATGAGGGCGAGCCCGGCACCTTCAAGGACCGGGTGCTGCTGCAAAGCCACCCGGACCTGGTGTTGGAGGGCATGACCGTGGCGGCCTTCGCCATCGGCGCGTCCCGCGGTCTGGTGTACCTGCGGGGCGAGTATCTCTACCTCCTGGAGAAACTGGAAGGGGCACTGCGGCGCCGGCGCGAGTCGGGCCTGCTGGGCCGGAGCATCCTCGGGCGCGCGGGCTTCGACTTCGACATCGAGATCCACCTGGGTGCGGGCGCCTACATCTGCGGCGAGGAGTCCGCGCTCATCGAGTCCCTGGAGGGGAAGCCGGGCAAGCCCCGCAACCGGCCGCCGTACCCGGACACCTGCGGCTACCTCAGCCAGCCCACCATCGTGAACAACGTGGAAACCTACGCCTGCGCCGCCAAGATCGCGGAGCGGGGCGGCGCCTGGTTCGCCAGCCTCGGCACATCCCAGTCCGCCGGCACCAAGCTGTTCTCCGTCTCCGGCGACGTGAAACGCCCCGGCGTGTACGAGTATCCGTTCGGGGTCACGGTGCGCCAGGTGCTCGCCGACTGCGGGGCGATCAATCCCCAGGCGGTGCAGGTGGGAGGGCCCTCCGGGACCTGCGTGTCCTGGAAGGAGTTCGAGCGCCGTGTCGCGTTCGAGGACGTTCCCACCGCCGGGGCCTTCATGGTGTTTTCCCGGGAGCGGGACATGTTCGAGGTGGCGCGCAACTTTGCCCATTTCTTCGCCAGCGAGAGTTGCGGTTTCTGCACCCCCTGTCGCGTGGGAACCTCGCTGCTCAAGCGGATCATGGACAAGCTCGCGGCCGGCAAGGGCTCGGCCCACGACATGACCCAGATGAAGCGTCTGATGGGGATCCAGCTCACCATGAGCCATTGCGGCCTGGGTCACACCGCCGCCAACCCGGTGGTGCAGACCATGGAGAAGTTTCCCGACGCCTACGAGCGGCGGCTCAAGGCCCTGGCATTCGAGCCCGCCTTCGACCTGGACGGCGCACTGCAGACCGCGCGCCTCATCACCGGGCGCGACGACGAGTGGGCCCACATTCTGAAAGAGGAACAATGAGCGGCGGCACATTCACCCTCGACGGCAGGCCCATTGCCTTCAAGGACGGGCAGAGCATCATGGAGGCGGCGCTGGCCGCCGGGGTGTACATCCCGCACCTGTGCTTCCAGCCGGAGTTCAAGGTTCACGGCAGCTGCAAGCTCTGCACTGTCAGCGTCAACGGCCGCAACGGCGCCGCCTGCACCATCCGCGCCGCGGACGGCATGAAGGTGCTCAACGACACCCCGGAGCTGAACGACGGCCGGCGCGCCGTGACCCAGATGCTGTTCGTGGAGGGCAACCACACCTGCCCGGCGTGCGAGAAGAGCGGCAACTGCCAATTGCAGGCGGTTGCCTACCACCTGGACATGATGTCGCCGCATTTCGACCACTTCTACCCGGCGCGGGACCTGGACGCGTCCCACCCGGACATCGTGCTCGACCGCAACCGCTGCATCCTGTGCGAGCTGTGCGTGCGCGCCTCCCGGGATGTGGACGGCAAGGACGTGTTCGGCATCGGCGGCCGCGGCATCAAGGCCCGGCTCATCGTCAATTCGTCCTCCGGAAGGCTGGGAGACACCGATTTTTCGGTAAGCGACAGGGCGGCCCATGTCTGTCCGGTGGGGGCCATACTGGTGAAGCGCCAGGCCTACTCGGTGCCGATTGGGCGGCGCATTTACGACCAGAACCCCATCAGCCAGGTGGCGCTGGCGGAGGCAAGCAAACTCAAGGAGCCGGGCCGTGGCTGACACCAGAAAGCTCAAGGTGGCCACCACGTCGCTGGCGGGCTGCTTCGGCTGCCACAT
>DASTHR010000282.1:0-6510 GCA_035718105.1 Burkholderiales bacterium | reverse complement strand
CGGGCTTCTTGGCCGCCTTCTTCGGAGCCTTCTTCTTCGCTACCATACGGGTGTCTCTCCTCTGCATTACTCCTGGTTCACGGGATATCCCTTGCCCGCGTCACGAGCAAAGTTGGCAAAGGATGCCGACGCCAGGGGCATCTTGTCAATGACCGACAGAGGAAATTTCGCTCTGAAGCGCTCACTCCTTGAGCCGGGACAGGAAGTGCTTGCGTACCTTGGCCACCTTGGGAGCAACGACGAACATGCAGTAGGGCTGCTGCGGGTTGCGCTCGAAGTAGTCCCGATGATACGCCTCCGCGACATGGAACGGCCCGGCCGGAGCCAGTTCGGTAACGATCGGCCTGCCCCAGAGACCCGCAGCCGCGAGCCGCGCAATGACTTCCTCGGCGGCGGCCCTTTGCTCCGGCGAATGCCAGAAGACCGCCGAGCGGTACTGGGTCCCCACGTCGTTGCCCTGGCGGTTGAGGGTGGTGGGATCGTGGATGGTGAAGAACACCTCGAGAAGGTCCCTGTAGCTCACGACCGAGGGATCGAAGCGGATTCGCACCGCTTCCGCGTGACCGGTGGTGCCCCCGCACACCGCCTCGTAGCTTGGGTTCGGAACGGCGCCGCCGGTATAGCCGGATTCCACGCCATGCACGCCCCTGAGCCGGGCGAACACGGCCTCCAGGCACCAGAAGCAGCCGCCCGCCAGGGTCGCAACCTCTTCCATGCTTTCCTGTCCCATCACGGGTATCCTTTCGCTTGTAGGTCTCCCGTTGGACGACACTCTTGAAGACCGGTTCCACCCGCACCGCACGAGGCCGCGCCGGCACCACCGACAGCGCCGCCATGATCCCCGACCGTCCGGACTCCGGCGCTCACGCGCTGGTGCTCGTCGGAGGCGGCCACAGCCACGTGGAAGTGCTGCGCCGCTTCGCCGCATCGCCCCCGTCCGCGGCGCGCCTCACCCTGGTGAGCACCGGCCGCTACACCCCCTATTCCGGAATGCTACCCGGCCTGATCGCGGGCGTTTACCGTTTCGAGGACACGCATATCGACCTGGCGCTCCTGGCGCGCCGCGCCGGCGCGGAGTTCATCGAGGCGGGAGCGGCACGCCTGGACACCGGCCGCCGCGCCCTGGAACTCGACAACGGCCGGCTCCTGCGCTACGACACGCTCTCGGTCAATACCGGTTCCCAGCCGGACCTGTCCCGCATCCCCGGCGCCCGCGCCCACGGCATCCCGGTGAAGCCGGTGGACAGCTTCCTCAAGGCGTGGGAAGTCCTGCGCCGTCGCGGCCGGGATGAGGGCCTGCGCATCACCGTAGTGGGAGCCGGCGCCGCCGGTGTGGAGCTTACGCTGGCAATGCAGCACAGCCTCGGGGGAGCGGGCGGACGCTGCGAGTTCTGGCTGGTGAGCGACGGGCCGGTCCTGCCCAGCCATTCCGCCGCGGCCCGCCGCATGGTGCAGAACATCCTGATCGCGCGCGGCGTGCGCGTGCAGACTGGCCGCGCCGTGGTGGCGGCGGAGCCGGGCCGGTTGCGCCTGGGGGACGGCCGTACCGTCGCGACGGACGCGACCATATGGACCGTGGGAGCCGCACCGCCGCCGTGGATCGCCCAGAGCGGACTCACCACCGACCCCCGGGGTTTCGTCGCCATCGATCATCACCTGCGGTCCGTTTCCCATCCCGAGGTCTTCGCCGCCGGCGACAGCGCCACGCTGCTCGCCGCGCCCACGCCGAAGTCCGGGGTCTACGCCGTGCGCCAGGGACCGCTGCTCGCCCTTAACCTGCGGCGGGCCATCGCCGGCGGGCCCCTTGCCAGGTTCCGGGCACAGCGCCGCACGCTGGCGCTCATCAGCGCGGGGGGCCGCTACGCCGTGGCGTCCTACGGATCGCTCGCTCTCGAAGGCCGCTGGGTCTGGCGCTGGAAGGACTGGATCGATCGTCGTTTCATGGCCCGCTACCGGGAGGATTAGGCGGTGCGTATCGGGGTGCTGGGTGCCGGCGTGGTGGGCGTCACCAGCGCGTGGTATCTCGCCCGGGCCGGCCACGAGGTAACGGTCATCGATCGCCAGCCGGAACCGGCCGGGGAGACAAGCTTTGCCAACGGCGGGCAAATCTCCGTGAGCCATGCCGAGCCCTGGGCAAATCCCCGCGCGCCGGCCCAACTGCTGCGCTGGCTCGGCCGCCCCGACGCCCCGCTGCTGTTCCGGCCCCGCGCCGACCCGGCGCAATGGCGATGGGGGCTGCGTTTCCTCCTGGAGTGCCTGCCCTGGCGCAGCGAGCGAAACACCCTGGCAATCCTCGCCCTGGCAATGCACAGCCGCGACCGGCTGCGCGAACTGCGGGCGGAAACAGGCATTGAGTATCACTGCCTGAACCGCGGCATCCTTCATCTGTTCACGGAATCCAGGGACTGGGCGGACGCGGGCGCGCGCGCCGAACTGGTGCGTCGCCACGGCATCGAGGCCGAATTGCTGAGCGCGCGCCAGTGCGTCGAACTGGAGCCGGCGCTGAGGGATTCGAGAGCGCCGCTGGAAGGTGGGGTCTACGCGCGCGACGACGAATCAGGCGACGCGCGCCTGTTCACGCAGCGCCTGGCCGCCCTGTCGGCGGCCAAGGGCGTGGCGTTCCGGCAGCAGGCAGCGGCCAGCGCGCTGGAAGCCGCGGGCGAGCGCGTCGCGGCGCTGCGGTTGCTGGACGGATCACGTGTCGAGGCCGATGCCTGGGTGGTGGCGCTGGGCAGCTACTCGCCGCTGCTGCTGCGCCCGCTGGGGATTTCGCTGGGCATCTACCCGGTGAAGGGTTACTCGGTAACGATCCCCACCGGTGCGGCGCACTGCGCACCGACCGTCAGCCTGACCGACGAGGCGCGCAAGCTGGTGTTCTCGCGCCTGGGAGACCGCCTGCGGGTCGCAGGCACGGCGGAACTGGCGGGCTACGACACGTCCCTCAGCGCGGCGCGCTGCGAGGTGATCCTGAATCGCGTATTCGAGCTCCTGCCCCACGCGGGAGACCGCAGCCGCGCCGAACTCTGGACCGGACTGCGGCCGGCGATGCCGGGCAATGTGCCCGCCATCGGCCGCACCCGTTACCGCAACCTGTTCCTCAACACCGGCCACGGCACCCTGGGCTGGACCCTGGCCTGCGGTTCCGGCCACGCGCTCGCGGAAATCATCTCCGGGCGCCGGCCAGGCATCGATTTCCCGTTCCGCCTTTAGGTACCCGCCGCGGCACGGCGCGCTGACCAAGCGCGCCGGGACACCCCGATGCCGGGCCCAGCTGGCAAGCCAGAAAAGCACGGCGGGCGCCCGGAGCGAGCGCCGACGCCGCATAACGGGACCGAAGTGGATTTCAGAGGCGGTTGATCAGGGCGGCGGCGTACTGCTTCGTGCTCGCGGTGCCGCCCAGGTCTCCGGTGCGCACCTTGTCCAGGTTCAGGGTGTCGTCGATGGCCTTGCGCAGGCGCGTGGCCAGATCCTGCCGCTTGACGTGATCCAGCATCATGGCTGCCGCCAGCAGCAGTGCCGTGGGATTGGCGATGCCCTTGCCAGCAATGTCGGGCGCCGAGCCGTGCACCGCCTCAAAAATGGCGGCGTGCTCGCCGATGTTGGCGCCGGGCGCCATGCCGAGGCCGCCCACCAGGCCGGCAATCTCGTCGGACAGGATGTCGCCGAACAGGTTGGTGGTGACCAGGACGTCGAACTGCCAGGGATTCATCACCAGCTTCATGGCGCAGGCGTCCACGATGATCTCGTCCATCTGGATGCGGTCCTTGTACTTCTGCTGGTGCATTTCCCGGGCGGTTTCCAGGAAGATGCCCGTGAGGGCCTTCATGATGTTGGCCTTGTGCACCACCGTTACCTTCTTTCTGCCGTGAGCAATGGCATACTCGAAGGCGAACTCGACGATGTTACGGCTGCCCTGGCGGGTGTTGACGCCGGTGGCGATGGCCACCGCGTGGGGGTCGCCGGCGATGGGAATGAAGTGCTCATACCCCATGTAAAGTCCTTCGTTGTTCTCGCGGCACAGGATCAGGTCGATGTTGTCGAAGCGGCCCCCGGGAATGATGGTCCGGGCCGGGCGCAGGTTGGCGTAGAGCTTGAACTCCTCGCGCAACCTGACGTTTGACGAGCGGTAGCCGCCGCCCACCGGGGTCTCCAGGGGTCCCTTCAGCGCCAGCCGCGTGCGGCGAATGCTCTCCAGCGTCTGCCGGGGCAGCGGGTCGCCGTGAGCCGTCACGCCCGCCATGCCGGCAACCTGCGTGTCCCAATCGAAGGGGGCCCCCAGTGCCTCCAGCACCTTGACCGTGGCCTCGGAGATCTCGGTGCCGATGCCGTCCCCGGGAATGAGCGTGGCGGGGATTTTGCCGCTATTGCTGCTGCTCATGGGTGATGACTCCTCTGATGCAGTGGCGCGGCACCGGGCCGCGAAGAGTGCGGATTATAGCGCTTTATGCTTTCCCGAAAGGCGCCGGCAAGGGATTGCCTGTCGGGTGGCGACAAATCCGCCGATGAGGGCTTCGGTTAGAATTACGCACCCGCAACCTTCCTCAGGCCCGACCATGAGAATCGGCACCCCCCTCAGCCCCTCAGCCACCCGCGTCATGCTGCTCGGCAGCGGCGAACTCGGCAAGGAAGTGATCATCGCCCTGCAGCGCCTGGGCGTGGAAGTGATCGCCGTGGACCGCTACCCGAACGCCCCCGGCCATCAGGTGGCCCATCGCAGCCACGTGATCCCCATGACCGATGGCGCCGCACTGCGCCGCCTGATCGAGCAGGAGCGCCCCGCTCTGGTAGTGCCGGAGATCGAGGCCATCGCCACCGACACGCTGCTGGAAATCGAAAAGGAGGGGCTGGCGGAGGTGATCCCCACCGCCCGCGCCGCGCGCCTGACCATGAACCGCGAGGGCATCCGCCGCCTGGCGGCGGAGACCCTGGGCCTGCCCACCTCGCCCTACGCCTTCGCCGAGAGCCTGGAGGAGTTGCAGGCCGCCATCGACGGCGGCATCGGCTACCCCTGCGTGGTGAAGCCGGTCATGTCCTCCTCCGGCAAGGGCCAGTCCACGGTAAACGGGCCGGCGGACGTGGCGAAGGCGTGGGAATACGCCGGCAGCGCCGGGCGCGTGAAGCAGGCGCGGGTGATCGTGGAGGGTTTCATCGCGTTCGACTATGAGATCACCCAGCTCACGGTGCGCGCGCTGGGCGAGTCGGGAAGCGTGGAAACGCATTTCTGCGAACCCATCGGCCACGTACAGGTGCACGGCGACTATGTGGAGAGCTGGCAGCCCCAGCCGATGTCCGCGGCCGCGCTTGCGAAATCGCGGGAAATTGCCGCCAGAGTGACGGGCGATCTCGGCGGACGCGGCATCTTCGGCGTGGAGCTGTTCGTGAAGGGCGACCAGGTGTGGTTCTCCGAGGTGAGCCCGCGCCCCCATGACACCGGGCTGGTGACCCTGCGCACCCAGTTGCAGAGCGAGTTCGAGCTGCACGCCCGAGCGATCCTGGGTCTGCCGGTGGATACCGCGCTGCGCGCTCCGGGCGCCAGCGCGGTCATCTACGGCGGCCTGGACGAGCGCGGCATCGCCTTCGACGGGGTGGATCAGGCGCTGCGGGTGCCCGAGAGCGACCTGCGGCTGTTCGGGAAACCCGAGGCCTTCGTCCGGCGCCGCATGGGGGTGGCCGTGGCGAACGGCAGGACCTCCGAAGAGGCCCGGGAGCGCGCCAGGCGCTGTGCGTCCCTGGTAAGACCGGTTAGGGCCTGAGGCCGCGAGACAGGCTGTTGAATTCGAGCAACCGCCGCAAAGCAAAAAGCCCCGGCGCATGGCCGGGGCTTTTTGCATTTAGTGAGTGCCTGGCGGTGTCCTACTTTCGCATGCGGAGTGCACACTATCATCGGCGCTGAAGCGTTTCACGGTCCTGTTCGGGATGGGAAGGCGTGGGTCCACCTCGCTATGGCCGCCAAGCGTAACTTGTATGCCCTCCCGCTTGAGCGGAAGAGCCAAATCAGAAGAAGCGCGGTTAGGGATTGCAACGGCTCGCTGAACCCTGATGCTCAGGGTTATAGGATCAAGCCGCACGGGCAATTAGTACTGGTTAGCTTAACGCCTCGCAGCGCTTCCACACCCAGCCTATCAACGTCCTGGTCTCGGACGACCCTTTAGGGAGGTTAACCCTCCGGGAAGTCTCATCTTGGGGCAGGTTTCCCGCTTAGATGCTTTCAGCGGTTATCCCTTCCGTACATAGCTACCCGGCTATGCCACTGGCGTGACAACCGGTCCACCAGAGGTACGTCCACTCCGGTCCTCTCGTACTAGGAGCAGCCCCCCTCAAACTTCCAGCGCCCACGGTAGATAGGGACCAAACTGTCTCACGACGTTCTAAACCCAGCTCACGTACCACTTTAAATGGCGAACAGCCATACCCTTGGGACCGGCTACAGCCCCAGGATGTGATGAGCCGACATCGAGGTGCCAAACCTCCCCGTCGATATGAACTCTTGGGGGAGATCAGCCTGTTATC
>DASTHR010000281.1:0-3140 GCA_035718105.1 Burkholderiales bacterium | reverse complement strand
CGTGGACGAGAAGGCCCAGCAGGTGCTGCTCACCGAGGCGGGGCACGAGCGGCTGGAGGAACTGCTGGCGGCGGCGGGCATCCTGCAGCCGGGCACCAGCCTGTACGACCCGGCCAATATCGTGCTCATGCACCATGCCTACGCGGCGCTGCGCGCCCACTCCCTGTACCACCGGGACCAGCACTACGTGGTGCAGAACGGCGAGGTGATCATCGTCGATGAGTTCACAGGGCGCCTGATGCCGGGGCGGCGCTGGTCGGACGGTCTGCACCAGGCGGTGGAGTCGAAGGAGGGGGTTCCGATACAGAAGGAGAACCAGACCCTCGCGTCGATCACCTTCCAGAACTATTTCCGCATGTACAAGAAGCTGGCGGGCATGACCGGCACTGCCGACACCGAGGCCTACGAGTTCCAGCAGATCTACAGCCTGGAAACGGTGGTGATTCCCACGCACCGTCCGATGGTCCGCATGGATCACATGGACAAGGTGTACCGCACCGCCCACGAGAAGCACAAGGCAATCATCGAGGACATTCGCGACTGTTACCAGCGCGGCCAGCCGGTGCTGGTGGGCACCACCTCCATCGAGGCCAACGAGCTGCTGTCCGGCGTCCTGCAGAAGGAGGGACTCCCGCACCAGGTGCTGAACGCAAAGCAGCACGCGCGGGAGGCGGAGGTCGTCGCCCAGGCGGGGCGCCCCAGGATGATCACCATCGCCACCAACATGGCCGGCCGCGGCACCGACATCGTGCTGGGGGGCAATGTAAATCGCGAGATCGACGCGGTGCGTGCCGACGAATCCGTGGAGGAGGCGGCAAGGCAGGAACGCATCGCGGAGCTCAGGGCCGAGTGGAAGAAGCTGCACGAATTCGTCGTGGGCGCGGGTGGTTTGCACATCATCGGCACGGAACGCCACGAGTCGCGGCGCATCGACAACCAGCTGCGCGGGCGCTCGGGCCGCCAGGGCGACCCCGGATCGAGCCGCTTCTACCTGGCCTTGGAGGACCCCCTGCTCCGAATCTTTGCCTCGGACCGGGTGGCCGCGATCATGGAGCGGCTGAAGATGCCCGAGGGGGAGGCCATCGAGCATCCGTGGGTGACGCGCGCCATCGAGAACGCCCAGCGCAAGGTCGAGGCCCGCAACTTCGACATCCGCAAGCACCTGCTGGAGTATGACGACGTCGCCAACGACCAGCGCAAGGTGATCTACTCCCAGCGCAACGAGCTGCTGGAGAGCAGCGACATTTCCGAGACCGTGGACGCGATGCGGGCGAGCGTCATCGACACCATCATCAGCCAGCACATCCCTCCCGGCAGCATCGAGGAGCAGTGGGACGTCCCGGGCCTGGAGAAGTCGCTGACCGCGGAGCTGCGCCTGGAACTGCCGGTGCGGCAGTGGCTGGAACAGGAGCCGGACCTGCACGAGGAAACGCTTCGCAGCCGGATCGCGCAGGCCGCGACCGCGGCGTACCGCGAGAAGGTGAACCTGGTAGGCGCCGAGAACATGCACCAGTTCGAGCGCATGATCATGCTGCAGAGCGTGGACCAGCGCTGGCGCGAGCATCTGGCGGCGCTGGATTACTTGCGCCAGGGTATCCACCTGCGGGGCTATGCCGCCAAGAATCCCACCCAGGAATACAAGCGCGAAGCGTTCGAAATGTTTGCCGATCTGCTGGAGCGGATCAAACGCGACGTCACCCAGATCCTGATGACGGTGCAGATCCGCAGCGAGCAGGACGTGGCGGCGGTGGAACCCGAGCCGGTGCCCGAGAACGTGCAGTATCATCACGCCGATTACGAGGAGGCACTCGCTGCCCCGCCGGAGGAGGGCGGGGAGGCCAAGGCGGAGCCCTTCGTGCGCCACGGCCAGAAGGTCGGCCGCAACGATCCCTGCCCCTGCGGGTCGGGGAAAAAGTACAAGCAGTGCCACGGCAAGCTCGGCTGAGCGCCGCCTGACCAGGGTTCGCCAGGGATTCGCATGCCGGTCAATCTTCAGGCGCCGAGGCCGGAACACCTGCATCCCGTGACCGGGGTGGAACTCGGCATCGCCGAGGCCGGCATCAAGAAACCCAACCGCAAGGACCTGCTGGTGATCCGGCTGGCGGAGGGCGCGCGGGTGGCGGGCGTGTTCACCCGCAACCGCTTCTGCGCGGCGCCGGTGGTCCTTGCCAGGGAGCACCTCGCCCTGCTGGATCCGCGTTCCTCGATCCGGGCGCTGGTGGTCAACACCGGAAACGCCAACGCGGGCACCGGGGCCGAGGGCCTGTCGCGGGCGCGCTCGATCTGCGACGCGCTGGCGCGCCTGGTCGGGTGCGCGCCCGCTCAGGTGCTGCCGTTCTCCACCGGCGTCATCATGGAGCCGCTGCCCGCGGAGCGCATCATCGCCGGACTCCCCGCCTGCATCGGCGACCTGAGCCCGGACAACTGGGGGCGCGCGGCCGAGGCCATCATGACCACGGACACTGTAGCCAAGGCGGCCTCGCGCCGGCTGAGCGTTGGTGGTCGTTCGGTGACCGTTACCGGGATTGCGAAAGGCGCGGGCATGATTCGCCCCGACATGGCGACCATGCTGGGATATGTGGCCACCGATGCCGCCGTCAGCCAGGGCGCGCTGGATGCGCTTACCAGGGACGTGGCGGAACGCTCCTTCAACCGCATCAGCGTGGACGGGGACACGTCCACCAATGATTCCTTCGTGGTGATCGCCACGGGAGGGAGCGGAATGCCGGAGGTCCGGGACACGGCCTCCCCGGATTATGCGGAGTTGCGGAGCGCGGTGACGGCAGTGGCGACGGAACTTGCCCAGGCCATCGTGCGCGACGGCGAAGGGGCCACCAAGTTCATCACGGTGCAGGTCGACGGCGGCGGCAATGAGCAGGAGTGTGCCCGGGTCGCCTATGCCATCGCCCATTCGCCGCTGATCAAGACCGCGTTCTTCGCCTCCGATCCGAATCTCGGTCGCATCCTGGCGGCGGTCGGTTACGCCGGCATCGCCGACCTCGACGTCGCGGGGGTGCGCCTCTACCTCGATGACGTGCTGGTGGCGGAGGGCGGCGGGCGCGCCGCCGGCTACCGGGAAGACGACGGGCAGCGGGTGATGAGGCAGGAGGAGATCACCATACGCGTGGCGCTGGGGCGCG
>DASTHR010000280.1:0-2805 GCA_035718105.1 Burkholderiales bacterium | reverse complement strand
GTCCATGGCCACCCAGTCCGGGTTGCTACGCCCGTCGCTGAGCACCAGAATCTCCGACGGCCCCGCCACCATGTCTATGCCCACCACCCCGAACACCCGGCGCTTGGCCGCCGCCACATAGGCGTTGCCGGGGCCTACGATCTTGTCCACCTGGGGCACGCTCCGGGTGCCGTAGGCCAGCGCCGCCACCGCCTGGGCGCCGCCGATGGTGAACACCCGGTCCACGCCGCACAGCGCCGCCGCCGCCAGCACCAGGGCGTTGCTCTCGCCGCCGGGGGTGGGGACCACCATGATGATCTCGCCCACCCCCGCCACCCGGGCCGGAATGGCATTCATCAGCACCGAGGAGGGATAGGCCGCCTTGCCGCCGGGAACATACAGTCCCACGCGGTCCAGGGAAGTAACCTTCTGCCCGAGCAGGGTGCCATCGGCCTCGACGTAGCTCCAGGACTGCAGGAGTTGCCGCTCATGGTAGGCCCGCACGCGGGTCGCCGCCTTTTCCAGCGCGTCGCGCCGCGCCGCGGGAAGACGGTCCAGCGCCTCCTGCAGCTCGACCGTCGGCAGCTCCAGCGCGGCCATGGACGCCGCCTCCAGCCGGTCGAAGCGGCGGGTGTATTCCAGCACCGCCGCATCGCCGCGCCGGTGCACGTCATCGAGAATGGCCGCCACCGCCGCATCCACCTGCGGGTCCTGTGCGCCCTCGAAGGCGAGCAGGCCGGAGAGCCTGGGCTCGAAATCCGGATCAGTGCTGGAAAGCCGCTTGATGTTGAGCATGGATCAGGCCTTCACGGCCGCGGCAAAGCTGTGCGCCAGGGGCTGGATCACCCCCCGCTTCAGCTTCAGCGCGGCCTGGTTGATGATGAGCCGGGAAGAGATCGCCATGATCTCCTCCACCGGCCGCAGGTGGTTCGCACGCAGGGTGCTGCCGGTGTCCACCAGGTCCACAATGGCATCCGCCAGCCCCACCAGGGGCGCGAGTTCCATGGAGCCGTAGAGCTTGATCAGGTCCACGTGCACCCCCTTGCGCGCGAAATGTCCGCGGGCGGTCTTCACGTATTTGGTGGCCACCTTGAGACGCGCGCCGCGGCGCACCGCGGATTCGTAGTCCATCGACTCCGGCACCGCCACCATCATGCGGCAGCGGGCGATGTTCAGGTCCAGGGGCTGGTAGAGGCCCTCGCCGCCATGCTCAAGCAGCACGTCCTTGCCGGCGATGCCGAGGTCGGCCGCGCCGTACTGGACATAGGTGGGAACGTCGCTCGCCCGGACCACGATCAGCCTAACTTCCGGCCGGTTGGTGCCGATGATGAGCTTGCGCGAGGTTTCCGGATCCTCGGCCGCCTCGATGCCCGCCGCCTTGAGCAGCGGCGCGGTTTCGTTGAAGATGCGGCCCTTGGATAGGGCAATGGTGATTCCGTCCACGGGAATTTGCCGAAAAAAGCTTTATTCTACTTCAGGTTGCCCCAAAACGCCCGGTTCCGCGACCACCACCAGTGGAGCGGGCGCCTCACCCCGCAGGTGGCGGTCCCAGGCGGCGCTGAGCCCCGCCTCGAAACCCCGCAGAAACCGGGCGGTGGAAAGGGAGGGAGCCCGCCCCCGCGCCGCCCGCAGCCGCGCGCGCAGCGCCTCCCGGGCGGGCGTGTCCCGCACCAGCTGGACAGCAAGCTCGACGTAATCCGCCGGCGTCTGCGCCACCAGTTCCGGCGCGCCTGCGGCCGTCACGAGGCTGGCCGACATCCGCCCGGCGAAGTCACCGCCCCGCAGCGTCACCACCGGCAGCCCGGCCCAGAGCGCGTGCAGGGTCGTGGCACCGCCGGAGTAGGGGAAGGTGTCCAGCGCCAGGTCGGCCGCCCCATAGCGGGCGATGTGCTGCGGCAGGGGCAGTTGCGCGGCAAACACCAGGCGGGCTGGGTCCAGGCGCCGCGCCCCTGCCTCGCGCGCCAGGTTCTCGCGCTGCGCGGCGTGGGGGGCGTAAAGCCACAGGATGGAAGACGGGCAGCGGCGCAGGATTTCTGCCCAGGCGTCCAACACGGCGGGATTGAGCTTGCGCCCGACGCCGAAACAGCACAGCACCCGGGCATCCCCGGGCAGCCCCAGGACACAGCGCTCCGGCGGCTCCGGAAAGGGCAGCGGGTCGGAGCCCACGAAGCATTCCGGCAGCACCAGCGGGGCGCGCAGCCGCTGCCGCTCCTCCGGCGGCAGCAGCACCGGGTCCACCACCACATAGTCGGTCCAGTCGGGAGCGGCAAAATGGGGATAGCCCAGATACTGGATCACGAGGGGCGCGGGCCGGGCCGCCACCGCCGCGGGCACCGCGTGCAGCGTGAACCCCGCCAGGTCCACCAGGACGTCGATGCGGTCCGCGCGAATGCGCTGGACGATTTTCTCCGGCGTCCATCCCGACAGGTCCGTGAAATGCGCCGCGCCGCGCCGGATCGCGTCCTGGATCGGGTCCTGGCGGCGGAACAGGGAATACACATGGATGTCGAAGCTGCGCCGGTCATGGGCGGCGAACATTCCAGCGATCAGCGTCCCCACTGCGTGTTCCCGCAGATCGGGGGAAAGATAGCCCACCCGCAGTTTTCCACCCGCGCCGCGCCGCCCGGCGACGGCGCCGGCCCCGGGCGCTCCGCGGCGAACCCGGTCCGCGAAATTGCGGAAGGCGACGGCATGCACGGATTCGGCCAGCGCGAGAGACAGGCAGGCGAAGGGATTGACCGGAAACTCCCCGCCCGCCGCGGCCTCGGCGATGCGCTCCGCGAGCTCCCGCTCGCGCCAGTCGCAGAGTTCGGCGCGCAGATCGAG
>DASTHR010000279.1:0-7630 GCA_035718105.1 Burkholderiales bacterium | reverse complement strand
CGCGATGACGTCACCCTTCCTCGCCTCCCCCAGCGAGCTCATGATCTGGGTGAGTTCGCCGACCTGCGGCTTGAGCCTCGCCATGTCTGCCGGAGAATTGTTTTTCTCCATGCCCTCGTTGAGGGCCTTCACGAGGTCCTCGGCCTTCAGGTCTCGCATCAAGGTCATGCTCACCCGCTTCGGGCCGGGAGCCGCGATGGCATCGGCAGCCGCCGCCTTCTTCTCGGGGAGGTAGAGCCCGGCCACATAAATCTTGAAAATGGCGCGGGTGCGCAGCCCCGCGCCGTTCAGCACCAGTTCCGGACCGCCGGACTGGATACTGACCTTGTCCTCGAGCTTGACGCCCGCCACCTCGGCGGCGGCGGCACTGCCCACGGCGATCAACAGCGCCCATGCAACAATCCGTTTCATCGTCGTTCTCCCGTGAATTTGTGCCGCCGTCTGCGGCATCACGCCCGGCGGCATGCTAAAAGCCTAGCATAGCGCCCGCGGCCTGCGCCAAGCGGGCGGCGGTGTCAAAGGCCTTCGATCTCGCGCCGCGCCAGCTCCTGCAGCGCCTTGTCGCGCCCCTGCCGCGCCACCCAATCCAGTTGCGCCCGGGCGTCCGCGCGCAGCCCGGCGGCCAAGAGGGCGCGCGCGGCCCGGAAGCGCGCGTCCACAGCCCCGGCGTCGGGTGATTTCGGATCGGCCCCGGCAGCCGCCTCGAGGTAGTACTCGGCGGCGGCGGCGTTCTCGCCGCGCGCCTCGGCCAGCCGGCCGAGTCTCATCAGCGCCTCGCGGCGGGCTGCGGGCTCGGCCATGGCCGCGAGGACGGAGAGCCAGCCCGCGGCAACCTGCGCCTGTCCCCGCCCCGAGGCCTCGGACGCCAATGTCAGGATTCGCTGCTGGGATTCCCGCGCCGGCCGCGGTTCGGCGGCCAGCGCCGCCCGCACTGCCTGATCCGCATCCCCGAACTGCCCGGCCTTGAGGGCGGCCGCCGCGACCCGCAGCTGCCACGCCTCGGGACGTTGACCCTCGGGAACCGGCAAACCCCGCCAGAGTTCCAGGGCCAGCACCGGTTCCCCCGCCTCCTGCGCCGCGCCACCCAGGGTCACGCGGGTTTCCGCATCCAGCGCCGCCACCGCGAACTGTCCGGACCCCACCGCCAGGCGTGCGGCCGCCACGGGCAGCCGCTGGCGTCGCAGCGATGCCAGCAGCTGCGACCGTGCGCTGCGGCGGACCTCCGCCGAATGGCTCTTTATGCTCAGCGCCGCGAGCAGGGCCCGGCCGGAGTACGGGCTCGACGCCTGCAGGCGCCCCGCCAGCGTTATCCAGGCCGCATCGTCACCGCGCAACAGTTGCTCCCGGTCCGCGAAATCCTCGCCGAACGCGACGTAGCGATCCCACAGTGCGGCAGCGGCCGCGGGCCCGGGCGCCGCGTCGGCCCCCTGATTCAGCAGTTGCTCCGCCGCCTCCAGGGCAAGGCCGGCATCGGGCATGCGATCCGCGGCCCGGGCAAGCAGCCGCCAGCCTGCCGGGGATGGCGATTTCTTCAGGGACGCCCTGGCCCGGGAAATCGCGGCATCCGGGGCCAGCAGCCCGGTTTCCAGCTGGACCAGGATCTTGGCCGGGTCCGCCTCGTCGAGATAAGCCAGCCAGGTCACGGCTTCGCGATAGGCTCCCTGGCGCGCGAGGCTGGCGGCAAACTTCTCGCCTTCAGCCTTACTCAGGGGCTGGAAATCCTGCTGGAAGCGCAACATGGCCTGGTAGGCCTCGACTGGGCGCTTCTGATCAATGTAGGTGTCGATGACCAGGAGGCGTACGCCCCGCTCGCCCTCCGCGGCCCCCTCGCGCCAAAGCAGGCGCGCCAACAGGGTCCGGGCGAGCACGGGGTCCCGGTTCTTGAGCGCCGCCCGGGCGCCGGCGTGGAGCATCGGCCCCGCAAGCTCCGCCGGCGCGTCGGCGGGGAGTCCGGCGGCGCGCTCCGCGATTTCCTGCTTGCGGTCGACCCGCTCCAGCAGTTCCAGGCGCAGGGCCTCCCACTGCACCCAGCGCGCCCGATCCTGGGGCGGCGGCTGGAGGCGCTCCGCGCGGGCGAGGGCGAGTTCGGGCGCCCCTTCGGCGGCAAGGCGCCGGGTCCGGGCCAGCGCATCGGGATCCTCGGCCAAGGCCATCACCGGCAGCGCAAACACCGCCGCCATCAGCAAAGCCGGCAGTCGAGTCAGCGGGAAACCCCGGTCCGCGGGGAACGCCATGAAAAAAAGAGGCGGCCCGAGCCGCCTCCCCTTGGGAATTCCGGCCGCTTACTCCGCGGCTTCGGGGGCTGCGGCGGCGGCCACGATCTTCTCGCGGATGCGGGCCGACTTGCCCGAGCGACCGCGCATGTAGTACAGCTTGGCGCGGCGAACATGGCCGCGGCGCTTCACCTCGATGCCGGCGATAAGCGGCGAATAGGTCTGGAACGTCCGCTCCACGCCCTCGCCACTGGAAATCTTGCGCACGATGAAGGAAGAATTGAGGCCGCGGTTGCGACGGGCGATCACGACGCCCTCGTAGGCCTGGACCCGCTTGCGATCGCCTTCCACCACGTTCACGCTGACCACGACCGTGTCGCCCGGGGCGAAATCCGGGATTTTCTTCCCCAGGCGGGCGATCTCTTCCTGCTCCAGTTGCTTGATGATGTCCATCTTCTACTCCTTGCTTCCCGATTCGTAATCCCTGCGAAATTCTTCCAGCAGCAGCCGCTCCTGATCGCTCAGTCCGCGCCGCTCCAGCAACTCCGGCCGCCTAATCCAGGTCCGGCCCAACCCCTGCTTCAGCCGCCAACGCGCGATTTCCGCGTGATGCCCCGACATCAGCACCGGGGGCACCGCCGTGCCCTCGTAAACCTCGGGCCGCGTGTAGTGCGGGCAATCCAGCAGGCCGTCGACGAACGAGTCCTGGCTCGCCGAATCGGGATCACCGAGCACGCCCGGCAACTGCCGCACCACCGCGTCCGTCAGCACCATCGCCGGCAACTCCCCGCCCGAGAGCACGTAGTCGCCGACGGACAGTTCCTCGTCCACCTGCCGCATCAGCAGCCGCTCGTCCACGCCCTCGTAACGCCCGGCCAGCAGTATCAGCCCCTGCAGGACCGCCAGCCGCCGCACCACGCCGTGGTCCAGCAGCCGGCCCTGGGGCGAGAGGTAGATCACCCTGCTCTCGCCTACGCCGCACCGGGACTGGCGCGCCTTCGCGGCCAGAATCGCGCGCTCCAGGGGCTGCGCCAGCATCACCATGCCGGGTCCGCCGCCGTACGGACGGTCGTCCACCGTCCGGTAATTGTCCTCGGTGAAGTCCCGCGGGTTCCAGAGGGTCATCTGGTACACGCCGCGCTCCGCCGCCCGGCCCGTCACGCCATAGCGCCGGACCGCGTCGAACATCTCCGGGAACAGCGTAATCACGTCGAGCTGGAGGCCCATGGCTTCCCGCTCAGAAATCCGCGCCCCAGTCCACCACTATCCGGCCCGCCTCCGGGTCCACTTTCCGGACCACCGCGGGGACGAAGGGGATCAACCGCTCGCGTTCGCCTGTCACCGCCATCACCGGGTTGGCGCCGGTTTCCAGGAAACCTTTCACCACCCCGAGTTCCTCGCCCCGCAGGGTCACGACGCCAAGTCCCTCGAGGTCCGCGAGGTATAACTGGTCGGAATCAACCGCGGGTAATTCGCTCCGCCAGATCCCGACCTGCAGGCCACGGAACCTGCCCGCCGCATCGCGGTCCGCGCAATCGCCCAGCCGCGCGATCAGCCCCTTGCCCTGGCAGACCGCCTCGGTCACCCGGAATTGGCGCCAGTCGGCCTTCTCCTCGCTCCCCAGCCACCACGCAGGATAGTCGAGCAGGGTGTCCTGGGATTCCGTATAGGGGTGGACCTTAACCCACCCCTTCACACCGAATGGGGCACCGACGTGCCCCATGACGATCATCCGATCAGGCGGCCTGTTGCTCACCGGCCTGTTGCCCACCGGCCTGCTTCACCAGCCGGGCCACGGTGTCGGACACCTGCGCCCCCTTGCCCTTCCAATAGGTGAGCCGCTCCATGTTCACGCGCAGGCGCTCTTCGTTCCCGGCGGCGCAGGGGTTATAGAAGCCCACGCGCTCCACGAAGCGACCGTCGCGCGCATTGCGGGAATCGGTCACGACCATGTTGTAGAAGGGGCGCTTCTTGGCACCACCCCGGGCAAGTCGAATGACGACCATAGTATCTGTCCTGTCTATCTGCGTAACCGGATGATCCGGCAACGCCAACGAAAAGGCGGTGATTTTACATTCGTTTTTGACGTCGTGGCAAGGCTGGCGGATGCCTGTCGCGTCGGGACGACAGCCGGACTGGGCGAAAAACAGCGGCTTGGGCGCAGGCGCCGAGACGGCTGTCGGCGCGCGGCGACACCCCGACCCGGCACCGGTCCCTACCGGATCAGGCATTCGCAAGGCGTTTCAAGGCGATGCATGCATGCGCCCTATCTGGCACGGCCATTGCTCGGAGTTGCCATGAGGCCGGCGGGACGCGGCCGCCCCACCCAATAACACGAGGAGAGAGGCAAGACATGGTATCGCTACAGGAGTGCCTGGATCTATCAGGGGTGGACGAGGAGGCGGTGGAGGTCATCGCCGCCCAGGAGGGCATACCGGAAATCGTCGCAGCGGAAATTGCCCACAATCTGGGGCACAGCAGCCGCGGCCGCAGGGCC
Organism: Burkholderiales bacterium; assembly: GCA_035718105.1. Lineage (GTDB taxonomy): Bacteria > Pseudomonadota > Gammaproteobacteria > Burkholderiales > UBA6910 > UBA6910. The sequence continues at coordinate 2,920 of DASTHR010000279.1, read as the reverse complement.
CTGCATCACATGATTGCCGAGAGTCGGCGCCGCGCCGCCGACAGCGGCAACCTGGAAAAATCGCTGTTGCTGGGCCGCGCCCTGGCCCGGATCAACGCTCACGCCGGGTCCGGCTAGCGCATTCCGGGCAGCATTCCCTTCATGTTGCGCATCATCTTGGCAAGGCCACCCTTGCCCATCATTTTCATCATCTTCTGCGTCTGCTCGAACTGACCTAGCAGACGGTTCACTTCCTGGACGGTGACGCCCGCGCCGGCGGCGATGCGCCGCTTGCGTGACGCCTTGATGATTTCGGGGTTGCGCCGCTCTCCCGGGGTCATGGCATTGATGATGCCCTCGATCCGGCCGATCTGCTTGTCGCCCACCTGCGCCCCCTGAGCCTGGGCCGCATGGGCGATCTGCGCCGGCAGCTTGTCCAGAAGCGGAGCGATGCCGCCCATCTTGCGCATGCTCTGGATCTGCGACTTGAAGTCCTCGAGGTCGAAGCCCTTGCCCGTCTTCAGCTTGCGGGCGAGTTTCTCCGCGTCCTCGCGGTCCACCGAGCGCTGCGCCTCCTCGATCAGCGAGAGCACATCGCCCATGCCCAGGATGCGCGACGCCATGCGCTCGGGGTGGAAGGCTTCCAGTCCGGCGAGCTTCTCGCCCACGCCCGCGAACTTGATCGGCTTGCCGGTGACATGGCGCACCGAAAGCGCGGCACCGCCACGTGCATCGCCGTCGAGCTTGGTGAGGATCACGCCGGTGAGGGGCAGCGCGGCGCCGAAAGCCTTGGCGGTGTTGACCGCGTCCTGGCCCTGCATGGCGTCCACGACGAACAGGGTTTCCACCGGGTCCAGGGCGGCCTCCAGTTCGCGTATTTCCTGCATCATCGACTCGTCGATGTGCAAGCGCCCCGCGGTGTCCACGATCACCACGTCAAGATAGTGCTTGCGGGCGTAATCAACGGCCCCCAGTGCGATGTCCTTCGGCTTCTGGCCCGTTGCGGCCGGAAAGAAAGCCGCGTCGAGCTGTTTCGCCAGCGTTTCCAGCTGATGGATGGCGGCGGGCCGGTAGACGTCGCAGGACACCAGCAACACCTTCTTGCGACGGTTCTCGCGCAACCATTTCGCCAGCTTGCCGCAGGTGGTGGTCTTGCCCGCGCCCTGAAGCCCGGCCATCAGGATCACGGCGGGCGGCTGGGATGCGAGACTGATGTCCGCGCTCTCCCCACCCATCAGGGCCACCAGTTCCCTGTGCACGACGCCGACCAGCGCCTGGCCGGGGGTCAGGCTGCCCATCACGTCGTGGCCCAGCGCCCGCTCCTTCACGTGGGCGACGAAATCCTTTACCACCGGCAGCGCAACGTCGGCCTCGAGCAGCGCCATGCGCACTTCGCGCAGCGCATCCTGGATGTTGGCCTCGGTGAGGCGCGCCTCGCCGCGCAGGGTCTTCACGACCTTGGACAGGCGCTGGCTGAGGTTCTCGAACATTTGCGGCGACCCCCGGGGATTGGCTTTGGTGTAGACTAAATTGCAGCGATTCCCGCCGCAACTCATGCCCGTCATTCTAGCGTACCTCGTCGCCTCGCTGCTCTACGCGCTGCTGGGCTGGCACTTCTGGCGCACCCGCTGGCCGGCCGCCGGCAATCGCTCCGCCGCTGGCTCCATGGCGCAGGGAAACTGGGCGCGATTCGCAATGCTGGCGCCACTGATTCTCCAGGCTTACACCCTGCACTCGAGCATCTTCGTCGGCAACGGACTGGTGCTGGGCGTCGGCACCACGGTGTCCGCCATCGTCTGGCTCACGGTTTCGATCTACTTCCTCGCAAACTTCTTCTACAACCTGGAGGGACTGCAGACCCTGGTATCGCCCGTGGCCGCGGCGGCGGTGCTTCTGCCCCTGGCATTTCCGGGCACGCATCCGCTCGCGAACACCGAGCTGCCGGCGTTCCGGTGGCACCTGCTGATCGCGCTCCTCTCCTACAGCCTGTTCACGATCGCGGCGCTGCACGCGCTGCTGATGGACCTCCTCGAGCGCCGCCTGCACCACGCGGCACGACCGGGGCTGTTTTCAAGCCTGCCGCCCCTGCTCACCATGGAGTCGCTCCTGTTCCGCGTGCTGTGGACGGGCTTCATCCTGCTCACGCTGACGCTCGCCACCGGGATCGTGTTCTCCGAGGAACTGTTCGGGCGGGCGGTCACGCTGAGCCACAAGACCGTGTTCGGATTCCTCTCCTGGGGCATATTCGCGGCCCTGCTCGGCGGCCGGGCATTCTACGGCTGGCGCGGGCGGGTGGCGGTGCGCTGGACCATCGCTGGCTTCGTCGTCCTGTTCCTCGCTTACGTGGGCAGCAAGTTCGTGCTGGAAGTGATCCTCGGCCGCGGCTGAGCGCGCACGTTCTTCACCCGGCAACAATCCCGTCCCGCTGCAAGGCCGTCGGGCAAGGTGGATCCATGGATACCCTGATTCTCGTCTGCTTGATACTGCTCAACGGTCTGTTTGCCATGTCGGAGGTGGCGCTGCTCACTGCGCGGGGCCCCCGGCTCGCCGCCCTCGCGCGGCAGGGGGATTCCCTCGCGGCGGCAGCGGCGGCCATCGCCCAGCAGCCGACGCGCTTCCTCTCGACGGTGCAGATCGGGATCACCTCCATCGGCCTGCTGAGCGGCATCTTCGGGGAGGCGGCGTTCGCCGGGCCGCTGGCGCTGTGGCTTCAGTCCCTGGGAATGGAGGAGAAGGGAAGCCATGTTCTGGCGACCGCCGCGGTCGTCATCGCGGTGACCTATTTCTCCATCGTCGCGGGGGAACTGGTTCCCAAGCGCCTGGGACAGCACAACGCGGAGACCATCGCGCGGCTGGTCGCGTGGCCGATGCGCGCGCTCGGCCTTGCGGCCGCCCCCTTCGTGCATCTGCTCTCGGCATCCACCGACGCGATCCTCAATCC
>DASTHR010000278.1:0-9322 GCA_035718105.1 Burkholderiales bacterium | reverse complement strand
GCTCCGGCGATCTGGTTCTCTCGCGTCCATTGGCTCGCTCGCGTGAGGTGGTTCTCTCATCGGGCCTGGCTCGCTCACCGATGATGGTTCTCTCTTCCAGGTTGGCTCGCTCCTAAAGCATGGTTCTCTCGTTTTTCATGGCTAATGATTCACCCGCCGCACCAGCATCACGTTGCCGCGCCGTGAGCTAACCAACTCGCACCCCAACCGCACCGCCAGCCTGAGCAGCGCCACGGTGCCGGCCGGGCCGCGAAAGGCCTTGGGATGCACAATCACGGCGGCGCTCACACATCCCTCCCGGGATCATTGCTGTCCATGACGACGCCCCAACCGATCAGCAGAATCGACTGAAGCAGCATCCCGCCCAGCACGGCGAGGGCCAACGCCCAAGAGCTCCAGTCGCAGCTCATACCGCCTCCCCGGCCTGGGCCTTCAGCTCGCGCTTCAAATGCCGACGGCGCAGCTCCTGCTCCACCGCTGCGATTAGATCGTCGGCTTCGGTGGCCGTGCGCAGGTTGACATCGAACAGCGGCGCCATGTGCTGCAGCCCCACGTGCAGGGCCGCCGCGCCGACACCTGGAATGCTGTGAAACTGCCGGATGTCATGCTGGACCGCCGCATTGAGCCGGCTGGCCACGGCCAGCAGGGCTTCGAAGTCCCGCTCGGTGATTTCAATGGTGAGTTGCATGGTCCCTCCCGTTGCAGCAGTGTTAGCTGCCTCAGAAGGGATTTAAGCAAACTAACAAATTCGCGTCAAGCGAAATTTAGTTTGCTGTACCACGGGCAATAAAAAACCCGCCGTAATAGGCGGGTTGGTGGCGAGTGCGCTAAATCAGGTCAGCAGTCGCGCTTCTTCATGTCGGCGATGATGCTGGATAGCATCCTGTGGTAGTCGGCCATCTTCTCGCCAGCCACCAGGTCGGCTTCGTTGCGCTCGATCTTGTAGAGGACGAAGTCAAAGGACTCCTGCCGCGCCTCCTTCGGCAGCGCTTCAATCGCTCCGGCAACCGTCTCAGCGTCTTGAGAGATGGCGAAGCGCGGCCCTTTGCCCAACACCAGCCACTTCACATTGAGCCCCAACGCATCCGCGGCCTTGATGGCGTTGACGGCGTCGTAGCCTTTGGAGTCGCCGGAGATCCATTGAGAGATGGCGGAAGGGGTGACACCGATCAGGGCGGCCAGGTGGCTCTTGTTCATGGCGCGCAGCTTCAGCGCCCACTCCAAACGCTCCCCGAAATCCTTGAGTTCCGCTTCGTCCATGCTTAAGCAGGGTAGCGAATCCCAGTTTAAGGGGGTTGAAATGCTGCTTTCAGTATGCTGAAATAGTTCCATGGTTGCAGATACGATCATTGACCGCCTCGGTGGTACGGGTGAGGTCGCAAAGCTTTGCGAGGTCTCGCCGGCTGCGGTTTCGCAGTGGCGTCACGACGGCATCCCCAAGGCCCGGATGATGTATTTGCGGGCGGTGCGTCCTGATGTGTTTGAGGACGAAACGGTCGGCGACCAGAACGACCAACCCTCACTTTCATCATAGACCCATGACCTATGTAGCCGGGAAGCCGCGCATTCGCTCGAAGCTTCAGTGGTGCAAGCCTGCTCTTCAGCGTGTGGTTGAGATCGTCGGCGGGCAGTCGGCCCTGGCCGGCGCCCTCGGGGTCAAGCCCCAGGCCGTCCAGCAGTGGGTGATGCGCAACCGCGTCCCGCCCGAGCGGGTGCTGGCCATCGAGGGCCTGGTGAAAGCCCGCGTGACCCGCTACGAGCTCCGGCCCGATGTGTACGGCCCAGCGCCCGAAAACGATTGCCACTGCCGTTGACATGATTTCCCCGCCGCCCCGCCTTTCATCATCCTGCAGCGCCCACTGCCGGGCGGGGCGGCACCTATCCCTCCTCGTGGGCATAGGCCCACACCTCAAGCCCCGGGCCTCGCGGTCCGGGGCTTTTTTTGCGGGGGCACGGTGAAGCAGGCGGAGCTGGACGCCATCGAGGCCCTCTACGCCTGCGGCAAGCTGGAGGCCGAGGCCGAGCGCATCGCCGGCTTGCAGACGCGGCTCGCCCGCACCCTGGCACTGGCGGAGATCGTCGAGAAGCGCATGCCCGGCAACTCGTGGATCCACGGGCACTGCGTGCGCCTGTGGGCGACCCGCATCGCCGACCTGCTGACCCGCGAGGAGCGGCGCGAGGCGCTGGCGGAGATCCCGGTCGCCCAGGCCAGCCTGGTCGAGGCCCAAGTGCGGGAGCTGTTCGACGCGCGCAAGGCGCAGCAGATTCCAGACGTAAGCCCCGGCCCCCAAGGCACAGGAGGGCATGGTGTCTGACCGTGACTCACCACAACCACTGACGCAGGACAACTTCAACTCCAGAAGCGCGGGTCCTCCCTGGCCTCCCTAGTTGCGGCTGCGGAACGGCGCGATTTGCCGCTAGGGTTTGGGGGGCTGGTATAGTAAAAACCTGATGGATCGCAAGGCAACCATAAGCAAGTCTTAGGATTCAGGCGCACGAAAAAGAAGGGGAGCCATGAAGATCGACGTGCGGCACAACTTCCCGGAGGTGATGGCCAAGCTGCAGCGGCTTCCGGGCGAGCTGCGGGACAAGGCCATGGCCTCGGCGCTGAACAAGACCTCCGAGAAGGCGCGCACCGAGAGCGTGCGGGCGGTGACCGACGAATACAACGTCAAAGCCTCGGACATCCGGCCGCGCTTTCACCTGCGGCGGGCGACTTCCCGCGGGCTGCAGCTGGTGGCGACGCTGGAGGCGTTCGGCCGCCGGCGCGGCGGGCGGGCCATGAACGTGATCCACTTCCTCGAGCGCAAGGTGACGCTCGCCGAGGCGCGCCGCCGGCGCAAGGCCGGGACGCTGAACGATCTCCGCTTCAAGTTCAAGCGCGGCGGGGGCATGAAAACCATCCCCGGTGCCTTTCTCGGCAACCAGGGGCGCACGGTTTTCCGCAGGATTCCGGGCACCACCATGGGCACGCGATCTAAGTTCGGCGGAACGAAGCACGCCGAGCAGATTGAGCCGGTGACGGTGATCGACCTGCCGCAGATGTTCACCAGCCGCAAGATCAACGAGCGGGTGGTGGCCAGGATCCAGCGCGAGTTCCCCGTCGAGTTCGACCGCGCCGCCCGCCTGGTGCTCTCCCGCTTCAAATGACCTGGCTCAACTACGACTCCGCGCTGGCGCAGTTGCGCGACGGCGGCCTGCAGCTCGACGAGGGGCTGGAGGTGGACACGCCCGGGCCGCGCCGGTGCCGCGTGGACGGCGAGGACCGCGAGAAGCGCGGCTGGTACTGGCTCAAGACCTTCACCATCGCCACCGGTCCCCGGGCCGGCAGCTACGTCACCGGAGCCTGGGGGGTGTACCACGGCAACGACCCCGGCAAGCGCAAGATCGAGCTGGCGTTCGACGGCCAGCCGGTCACCCTCACCGCCGAGGAGCGCGCCGCCATGGCCGCGCAGCAGAAGGCGCAGACCGCGCGGCTGAAGGCGATGCGCGCGGCCGAGGCCGAGCGCGCCGCCCGGGCGGCGGCCGCCGCCTGGCGCGCCTACGTCGCCGAGGGCGAGTCCGACTACCTGCGCCGCAAGGGCGTGGGCGCCCACGGCATCCGCTTCTCGCCCTCGGGCAACGGCACCCTGGCCATCCCGATGATGGATCCCCGCGGCGAGATCCACGGCCTGCAGATCATCCGCGGGCGCGGCCGGGGCAAGGGGCTGCTGGAGAAGCAGTACTGGCCCAAGGGCGTGGCGAAGCAGGGCCGCTACCACCTGATCGGGGGCGTGCCCCGGGGCGTGGTGCTGCTCGCGGAGGGCTACGCCACCGCCGCCACCCTGCACCAGGCCACGCGGATCCCGGCGGTGGTGGCCTTCGACGCCGGCAACCTGCGCCCCGTCGCCGAGGCCATCAAGAAAACTTATCCCAAGGCGCGCATCCTGGTGTGCGCCGACGACGACTACCGAACCGAGGGCAACCCCGGCGTGGCCGCGGCCCAGCTCGCCGCCTTCGCCGTGGATGGCGCCTGGGTGGCGCCCGCCTTCGCCGATCCCCGGCCCGAGGACCGCAAGGGCCCCACCGACTTCAACGACCTGGCCGCTCTGGAGGGCGAGGCCATCGTGCGCGCCCAGGTGGAGGCCAAGCTCCGGGACCTGCAGTGGGAGCCGGGGGCGACCGCGCGTCCCCCTCTCGCTCAAGGGGGCGGGGGCAACGGCCTCCCGCCGCTCATTCCGGTGGACGATGCCGTGGGGCGCTTCGCTGTGATCTACGGCGGGGGCGGCACGCTGTTCGACTTCGCCGACCACACGCTGGTCCCGAAGTCCGACGTTTTGGATTTGTTGCCGGACCATGGGTGGAGGGAATGGAAGCTGCGCCCCGACCGCCAGGTGGCGCGGCTCTGCGAGGTGGGCTTCGACCCCGCCGGCACGGATCCGAATATCCGCTGCAACCTGTGGGCGGGCTGGCCCACCGAACCCGCCGCGGGCGACTGCGGCGCGCTGCTGAACCTGCTGGAGTACCTGTGCAGCGGGGAATCCCGCCCGCGGGAGGTGTTCGCGTGGGTGCTCAAGTGGCTGGCCTATCCCATCCAGCACCCCGGCGCCAAGATGCGCACCGCGCTGGTTTTCCACGGCCCCCAGGGCGTGGGGAAAAACCTGTTCTTCGAGCAGATCATGGCCATCTACGGCCTCTACGGGCGGATCGTGGACCAGGCTGCCATCGAGGACAAGTTCAACGACTGGGCGTCCAGGAAGCTGTTTCTGGTGGCCGACGAGGTGGTGGCGCGGCAGGAGCTGTACCACGTCAAGAACAAGCTCAAGGGCTTCATCACCAGCGACTGGATCCGCATCAACCCCAAGAACGTGGCCGCCCACGACGAGCGCAACCACGTCAACCTGGTGTTCCTCTCCAACGAGACCCAGCCGCTTGTCCTCGAGCAGGACGACCGCCGCTACGTGGTGGTGTGGACCCCGGAGAAGCTGGAGGAGGGCTTCTACCACGCCGTGAAGCGCGAGCTGGCCGCCGGCGGCCGGGCGGCCCTGCACCACCACCTGCTCAACCTGGACCTGGGCGACTTCGACGAGCACGCCAAGCCGCCCATGACCCTGGCGAAAAAGCGCCTCATCGACCAGGGCCTGGACTCGGTGCAACTGTTCCTGCGGGACTGGCAGATGGGGGAGGTGTACCACAAGCGCGACACGCCCTTGCCGTTCTGTCCCGCCGGCTCCGGCGACCTGTACCGCGCCTACCTGGAATGGTGCAAGCGGGCGGGGGAGTTCCGCCCCCGGCCCGAGAACCAGTTTTCCGGGCGGATCCTGGCGCTGGACGGCTGGATCAAGGGCTACAAGAACCGGAGGGTGAGCTTCAACGACACCGAGATTTGCCGCCAGCGCATGGTCGTGCCCTCCAATCTGGCGCTGACCCAGGCGGCGGAGTCCGGCGGGCGAGATTTCAGGAAACAGCCGGCGGAAAGCGATGTTGAGTGGATAACCCGCTGTTTTTTCGCGTTTACCGCAGCAATGGAGATGCCGTGACGTTGGCACGGGTAGCACGGGTGTTGGCACGGGTGTTGGCACGGGTTAACCCGTTGATTATTGGCCTTTTGGCACGGGTGCACGGGTATTTCGCGCTCACGCGGGCGCAGGCGCGCACACGCACCCGTGCGCGCGTGCAGGCGCGCGTGCCCGCGCGCGGGCGCAGGTGCCTTATACCCGTGCACCCGTGCCTATTAAAGGACAATCAAGGACTTATACCCGTGCCAACACCCGTGCTTGTACCCGTGCACCCGTGCCAAATGGATTTTTGCCCATGACCGCCCTGGTGACCAAGGTCCAGTTCGCGCGGCTGAACGGCTGGGATCCCTCCTACGTCACCAAGCTGCGCCGCCAGGGGCGCCTGGTGATGGAGGGCGAGGGCCGGCGCGCGCGCATCCGCGTCGATGAGAGCCTGGCGCGCATCGCCGCCACCGAGGGCACGCGGGACGACGTGGCCCGCCGCCACGCGGAAACCCGCAAGAACGGGGCAGGGCGCGCGCCGGCCCCCGAACAAGAGGCCACCCTGCCAACCCCGCCCGCCGGCGCGCCCAGCGGCCCGCCTGACGCGGCCGCGCCCTATCTCTCGGAGCTGGACACCGCCCGCCACCTCAAGGTCACTGCCGAGGCGCGGCGCGTGGCGGCGCTCGCCGACCGGGAGGAGATGGAGCGCGACCGGCTGGCCGGCAACCTGATCGCGCGCGAGGACGTGGACGCCGCCATGAAGTTCCTGGGGGCCGCGGTGCGGGGGCAGATGGAGGTGTTTCCAGACCAGGTGGCGCCGCTGGTGGCGCCGGTGACGGACCTGGACGAGGTGCACGCGCTGCTCACCGAGCAGTGCCGGCAGGTGCTCACCTCGGTGGCCGAGGCGCTGGAGCGCCAGGCCGCGGGGCTGGCGAAGGAGGAGGTGTGATGGCTGAACCTACAGATGCCGAGGACAGAGTTTTTTGGGCGTTTCTAATCATTGCCAATGTGTGGGCGGCATCCGATCTGACTTTTTTTTTGAAGTTGATTTTTGCGCTGCCGTGGTTTGCGCTTGCGCTCGCGGTGCGCTGGCCATATTTGCGGCGCAATTGGCAGCGGCGTGATGGCGCGTAGCACGTGACCGTCCTGGCCTACCGCCGCCTCATGCACCGCCAGACCGCGCACTGCCTGGTGGTGATGGCGCGCGCGGTGGCGCCGCGGCGCTCGCTGTCGGTCTCCGAGTGGGCCGACAACCACCGCTACCTCTCCGGCAAGCAGGCCGGCGAGCGCGGCCGCTGGCGCACCAGCCGCACCCCCTTCCTGCGCGAGGTCATGGACTGCCTCTCGCTCTCCGCCCGGGTCTCCGACATCGTGGTGATGAAAAGCTCCCAGGTGGGCGTCACCGAGGCCACCGTCAACTGGCTGGGCTACATCCTGGACCACGCGCCGGGGCCCTCGATGGTGATGATGCCCACCCTGGAGGCCCGGGACGCCTGGAAGGCGCAGAAGCTGAACCCGCTGTTCACCGAGACCCCGGTGATCCGCGACCTGCTCGGGGGCGTGCGCTCCCGCGACGCCGCCAACCGCCAGGACATGGTGGACTTCCCCGGCGGCGTGCTGTTCCTCGCCGGCGGCAACTCCCCCAACTCCTACGCCCAGCGCAGCGTCCGCAACCTGATCCTCGACGACCTGGACCGCTTCCCGGTGGAGATCGGCGAGGAGGGCGACGTGCTTACCCTGGCGCGGGGCCGCACCAAGGCCTTCGCCCGGGCCAAGCGCCTGTTCATCAGCACGCCCACGGTCAAGGACGAGTCCCTGATAGAGCGCGAGTGGCTGCGCTCCGACCGCCGCCGCTACCACGTCCCCTGCCCGCACTGCGGCGAATTCCAGCCCCTGGAGTGGGGCGGGCCCGAGCTGGGCTACGGCATCAAGTGGAATGCCACGCTCACCGAGGCCTGGTACCTGTGCCGCGCCTGCGCCGCTGAGATCTACGAGCACCAGAAGCCCGCGATGCTCGCCGCCGGGCGCTGGATCCCGGAGGACCCGGCCTCGCCGATCCGCGGCTACCACCTCACCGCCCTCATGGCCCCGGTGGGCCTGGGGCCCTCCTGGCTGCAGCTCGCCCAGGAGTGGCAGCACGCCGTCAAGTCCCCCGGCACCCTGCGCGCCTTCCTGAACACCCACCTCGGCGAATGCTGGGAGGAGCGCGGCGACCACGTCGAGCCCGTCGGCCTGCTGGCCCGCCTCGAGGACTACCCCGAGCGCCTCCCCGTGTACGTGCGCACCGGCGGCGTGGACGTGCAGAAGGACCGCCTCGAGCTCACCGTGGTGGACTGGGGCGAGGGCGAGGAGGCCTGGATGCGTGACCACCTCATCCTCCCCGGCGATACCGCCCAGCCCGACGTGTGGGCGGACCTCGCCGCCGCCCTGGACGAATTCAGCCCCGAGGCCCTGGCGGTGGACTCCGGCTACAACGCGAGCCACGTCTACGCCTTCGTCGAGAAACGGCGCTACGCCTTCGCCACCAAGGGCATGCCCGGCACCGGCCGCCCGCTGGTGGAGGACGAGCGCGCCCGCCGCCAGCGCCTGCGCCGGCAGCGCCGCAAGGGCATCACCGTGCACCTGGTGGGCGTGGACGCCGCCAAGGCGCTGCTCTACTCGCGGCTCAAGATCCGCGAGCCCGGGCCCGGATACGTCCATTTCCCGCGCGCCCCAGCCTTCGACGACGAGTATTTCGCGCAGCTCACCGCCGAGAAGCTGGTCACGAAAATGCGCGGCACCCGGCCCTACGTCGAGTGGGTGCAGACCCGGGCGCGCAACGAAACCCTCGACTGCGCGGTGCTGGCGCTCGCCGCGCTGCGGCTGGCGGGGGTGAGCCCGGACCAGCGCGCCCAGGCGGCGCGGGTGCCAAAGGATGCGAAACCGCCGCCGCTGATGCGGCCGCGGTCGAAGTGGGTCTCGAAATGGTGAACCGGGAGGACGGGATGAGCGAGTACGTGAAGTGGTGGGAGCAGCGGCTGCGCATGGCGGGGGTGGCCGCGACGACGATCACGGTGGTGATGCGCGACCACAGCCGGCACTGGGGCGGCGACACGCCAAGGGTCGAGGTGGACTACGACAAGGCCAGGCAGCGCGAGCAGATCCGGGCGCTGCGCCTGTCGGGGATCCCGGCGCGCACCGCGCGCTTCAAGGTGCGGGGGTATTGATCACATGCGAAACGACAGCGGAACGGAGTGGTTGACAGCAGAGCGGCTGATTGAATCGTTGGCCATGCTGCCCGGAGACAGTCCTATAAAGGTGTACACGGGAATGCGAAACGACAACGGAACGAAGTGGCTGACAGCGGAGCGGTTGATTGAGTTGTTGGAGACGCTGCCCGGAGACAGTCGGGTGATGGTGAACTCCGTTGGCAACCTGGTCGTGCTGACCCCTGATGGGACCAGGTGCACGGCGTTCATCGACTTTTTCGGGATTGGCACAGTGGAGCCGATGGAGTAGGCAGATGGACGGCACTCGGCGTTTTTTGGCGTGAACACACTACTTTGCATACTTGGTGCAGTCATCGCCAACCTGTTCGTCGGCGCAGGCGTGTGGGCGGCCATTGACGACAAAGAACGGCGGCTATACCACTGGTACAAAAACTGCCCGCCGCGAATCGCATGGTTTGCGCAGCCTGTCGTGCTAATGGGTTGGCCGGTTGGCCTGTGGTTATGGTGGCGTGAAAGACATGACCCTGCCAACAGCGAATGACCATCTAACCCGCTCGGGTTTGCCGTTTCCCCCTTAAAACGGCAACCCCGCCCGCGCGAGAATCTCGCGCATGGCGGACGTTGCGACGACTG
>DASTHR010000277.1:0-9581 GCA_035718105.1 Burkholderiales bacterium | reverse complement strand
GTCGCCGCTCTGCTGCTTCGAGGGGCGCTTCTGCTCCAGGAAGATGCTCGCCGCGGCATCGCAGATGCCGTCGCCCAGGGCCTCCCAGCGTTTCACCAGGATGCGTTGGCGGCCATTCTCCGGTATTAACCGCGACACCGGTGTCAGCGTGTCCAGGTACTCGACGATCACCCGCGAGTCGAACAGCGCCGTGCCGTCGTCAAGCGCCAGCACCGGAACCTTGCCCAGGGGATTCATGTCTGAGACGGTATTCGCCTCCGTCCAGGGGCTCTGCACCTCGAATCCGCATTCGATGCGCTTCTCCGCCATGACCACGCGGACCTTGCGCACGTAGGGGCTGGTGAGGGAACCGATGAGTTTCATTCTTGTAATGCGGCCTTGAGGAGAGAGCAAATTATAGCACCGGCCCGCCGGCACCCGGCCATGTCGGGGCGTCTTGCCGCGCCTGCTTTGGGCTAGAATTGCGTTTTTTCCATCGGCACGCCATGGCCATTTCCCCCCTCACCGCCCTGTCGCCTCTGGATGGCCGCTATGCGTCCAAGGTAGAGCCCCTACGGCCGCACTTCAGCGAGTACGCCCTGATCCGCTACCGCGTGCGGGTCGAGGTGGAATGGCTCAAAGCCCTGGCCCGCGAGCCCGGAATCGCCGAGATCAAAGACTTTTCCGCCAGCACGGCCGGCGAGCTGGAGCGCGCGGCGGCACGTTTCTCCGAGGCCGACGCCGAGCGCGTGAAGGCCATCGAGCGCCGCACCAACCACGATGTCAAGGCGGTGGAGTACTGGCTGCGCGAGCGCTTCGCCGGCAATGCCGAGGTGGCGCGGGCCGCCGAGTTCATCCACTTCGCCTGCACCTCCGAGGACATCAACAACCTGGCCCATGCCATGATGCTGCGCGCGGGCCGCGACGAGGTGCTGCTGCCGGTGCTCGATCGGCTGCTGGAGGTGCTGGGCGGAATGGCCCACGCCCTCGCGGACGTCGCCATGATCTCGCGCACCCACGGCCAGCCGGCCACGCCCACCACCCTGGGCAAGGAGATCGCGAATTTCGCGCACCGCCTCGACCGGGCCCGCCGGCGCATCGCCGAGGTGCCCATGCTGGGCAAGATCAACGGCGCGGTGGGCAACTACAACGCCCACCTCTGCGCCTACCCGGATCTGGAATGGGAGCATTTCGCGCGGCGTTTTGTCGAGTCCCTCGGCTTCGAGTTCAACGCCTACACCGCACAGATCGAGCCCCACGACTGGCCGGCGGAGCTGTTCGACGCCATCGCCCGCGCCAACACCATCCTCATCGACATGGACCGGGACCTCTGGGGTTACATCTCCCTGGGCTATTTCCGCCAGAAGGTGAACAAGGACGAGGTGGGCTCCTCCACCATGCCGCACAAGGTGAACCCCATCGATTTCGAGAACTCCGAGGGCAACCTCGGTGTCGCCAACGCCGTGCTGCGGCACCTGGCCGAAAAGCTCCCGGTCTCTCGCTGGCAGCGCGACCTCACCGACTCCACGGTGTTGCGCAACATGGGCATCGCCTTCGGCTACAGCCTGCTGGGCTGGGACTCCTGCCTGCGCGGCCTCTCGAAGCTCCAGGCTGACCCGGCGCGCATGGCCGCGGACCTGGACGATGCCTGGGAAGTGCTGGCGGAGCCGATCCAGACCGTGATGCGCCGCTACGGCGTGCCCGACGCCTATGACCGTCTCAAGGAACTGACCCGGGGCCGGGGCGGGATAGACCGGGAATCGCTGCACGCATTCATCCGCGACCTGCCGATCCCGGAGCCGGAGCGCGAGCGCCTGCTCGCGCTCACCCCCGCCGGCTACATCGGGCTCGCCCCGGCGCTGGCCCGAAATCTCTGAGGGCGACGCGCCGTGAATCCCCACAGCCTGGACGTTACCCACGCCACCTTTGAGCGCGAGGTCGTCGAGCGCTCGAAACATGTTCCCGTGGTGGTGGACTTCTGGGCCCCCTGGTGCGGGCCGTGCAAGGCCCTGGGGCCGATTCTGGAGAAGCTCGCCGCCGAGTACGGCGGACGCTTCGTTCTGGCCAAGGTCAATTCCGACGACAACCAGGCCCTGGCCGCCCAATGGGGCGTGCGCGGCATCCCCAGCGTCAAGGCCTTTGTGAACGGCCAGCTGGCGGATGAGTTCTCCGGCGCCCTGCCCGAGTCATCGGTGCGCGAGTTCATCGGGTCCCTGCTGCCCTCCCCCGCCGAGGAACTGGCCAACGCGGCCATGGACGCCCACTGGGCCGGGGACAGCGAGCGGGCGTTGGCCATGCTGCGGCAGGCGCGGGAGATGGACCCCGCGCACGACGGCGTCAAGGCCGGGCTGGCGGAGGTGCTGCTGGACCGGGGCGACGCCCCGGCGGCGGCGGGCGTGCTCGCCGAAGTGGGCGACGCAGCGCGATCGGACCCGCGCATCGCCGCCCTTGCCGCGCGGGTGGAACTGGCGGTTTCCAGCGCCGGGCTGCCGGATGCCTCGACCCTGGAGCAGGCCGTCGCCGCAGATCCCGGCGACCTCGAGAGCCGCCTCAAGCTCGCCAGGCTGCACGCCTCGCGTCAGGAGTACGCGTCGGCCTTCGACCAGCTGCTGGAGATCGTGCACCGCGACCGCAAGTTCGGGGACGACTCCGGGCGCAGGACCATGCTGTCCCTGTTCGAGATGCTGGGCCCGGACCACGAACTGGTGCGGGAATATCGCCGTCGCCTGGCCAGCGCCCTTTACTGAACCTTGCGGTTCAGATTGGAGGCTCAAGGCGCAAGGCATAAGGAGGAGCGGCGCGGGTCCGGCTTCAGCCGGACGGCGCCACGCCCCTTCCGCGTGGACAGACCTACCGCGCGCGGTGGCGGGCGTACTGGATCAGCCCCGGCAGGATGGACAGGAAGATCACGAACAGGATCGCCCAGATCAGGTTCTGCTTCACCACCGGCACGTTGCCGAAGAAGTAGCCGGCGAGCACCAGCGAACCGATCCAGGACACGCTGCCGACGGCGCTGTAGGCCACGAAGCGCGGATAGAACATCACCCCGATCCCGGCAACGAAGGGCGCGAAGGTCCGCACGATGGGCATGAAGCGGGCGAAGATGATGGTCTTTCCGCCATGGCGCTCGTAGAAACCCCGGGTGTAGTCCAGGTGCTTGCGGTTGAGCCAGCGCGAGTCTTCGCGTGAAAACACCCGCGGGCCGACGAAGCGCCCGACCCAGTAATTGGTGTTGTCCCCCATGAAGGCCGCCGCGATCAGCAACGGAATCAGGAAGGCCACGTCCATGGCGCCGGTGGCGGCGATGGCGCCCGCCACGAACAGCAGGGAATCCCCGGGCAGGAAGGGGGTCACCACCAGCCCGGTCTCGCAGAAGATGATCAGGAACAGGATCAGGTAGATCCAGGTCCCGTATTGGGCGATCAGCTCGACCAGGTAGCGGTCTAGGTGCAGCAGGATGTCGAGGAACTGGAGCAGCAGGTCCACGGCGCGTCCCCGGGCGCCTCAGGGCACGGCGTCGGCGTTCTCCCCCTCCTCGCCTTCCTTCTTCTCGGTCTTGAAGAAGTCCTCCCGGGAGATGCCCAGCCACAGCACCACGGAACTGGCGACGAAGATGGAGGAGTAGCTGCCCACCACGATGCCGATGGCCAGAGCCAGGGCGAAAAGGTACAGGACCTCGCCGCCGAAGAACAGCATGGCCAGCACCATCAGCAGGGTCACGCCCCCGGTGATGATGGTGCGCGACAGGGTGGCGGTCACCGCGTTGTCGATGATCTCCGGCGGCTCGGCGCGCCGCATCTTCCTGAAGTTCTCCCGGATGCGGTCGAACACCACCACCGTGTCGTTGACGGAGTAGCCCAGGATGGCGAGCACCGCCGCCAGCACCGTGAGGTTGAACTCCCACTGGAACAGCGCAAAGCAGCCGAGGATCACCAGCACGTCGTGGACCGAGGCGGCGATGGCGCCCACCGAGAAGCGCCACTCGACGCGCAGCGCCAAGTAGATCATCATGCCGATGGCCACCACCACCAGTCCCAGGAGGCCGTCCTCCAGCAGTTCCGCGCCCACCTGGGGCCCCACGAAATCCACCCGCCGCAGCTCCGCCCCGGCGTCCGCCTGGCGCAGCGCGGCCAGGATTTGCTCGGAGAGCTGGGCCGAGGTCACGCCCTGCTTCAGGGGCAGCCGGATCAGCACCTCCCGGGCGCTGCCGAAGTTCTGCACCTGGGCGTCGGCGAAGCCGGCCTGCGCCAGGGTGCCGCGGATCTTCTGGATGTCCGCGGCCTGGGCGTAGCCCACCTCCATCACCGTGCCGCCGGTGAAGTCCACCCCGAGGTTGAGGCCCTTCAGCACCAGCGCCGCGATCGAGACCAGCACCAGCAGCAGCGACAGTGCGCCGGCCGGCTTGCCGTACTTCATGAACGGCAGGTCGCGCCTGACCTTGAATATCTCTAACATGATTCCTCTCCGTTCTTCGGGCGCCGCATCAGACCGACACGCCCGCGAGGCGCCGCCGCCCGCCGTACATCAGGTTCACCACCGCCCGGGAAATGGTCACCGAGCTGAACATCGAGGTGAGAATCCCGATGCACAGCGTGACGGCGAAGCCCCGCACCGGCCCCGAGCCCAGGGCGAACAGCGCCAGGCCCGCGATCAGGGTGGTGACGTTGGAATCCAGGATCGTGCCCCAGGCCCGCTCGTAGCCGGCGTCGATCGCGGCCTGGGGGGTGGTGCCATTGCGCAGCTCCTCGCGGATGCGCTCTATGATCAGCACGTTGGCGTCAATCGCCATGCCCAGGGTCAGCGCGATGCCGGCGATGCCGGGGAGCGTCAGCGTCGCCTGCAGCATGGACATGATGGCCACCAGCAGGAAGCCGTTGGCCGCCAGGGACGCGATGGCGATGATGCCAAACACCCGGTAGTAGATCATCATGAAGACCGACACCAGGGCAAAGCCGATCAGGGTCGAGTCCACGCCCTTGGCGATGTTGTCCGCGCCCAGGCTCGGGCCCACGGTGCGCTCCTCGACGATCTCCATGGGGGCGGCGAGCGCGCCGGCACGCAGCAGCAGCGCCACGTCCTTGGCCTCCTCGGTGCTCATGCGGCCGCTGATCTGCACCCGCCCGCCGCCGATCTCTTCCCGGATCACCGGCGCCGTGATCACTTCGGCCTGGCCCTTCTCGATGAGGAGGATGGCCATGCGCTTGCCCACGTTCTCCCGCGTCACCTGCTTGAAGATGCGGGCGCCCTTGCCGTCGAGGTTGATGTGTACCGCGGGTTCGCCGGTGCGGCTGTCAAAGCCGGGCTGCGCGTCGTTGATGGTGTCGCCGGTGAGCACCACCTGCTTCTTCACCAGCAGCGGTGATCCGCCGCGCTCCTTGAACAGGTCCGAGCCCAGGGGCGGCTGGCCCGCGAGCGCCTGCTCCAGGTTGCCTTCCTCGTCCACCATGCGGATCTCCAGGGTCGCGGTGCGCCCCAGGATGTCCTTGGCCTTGGCGGTGTCCTGCACCCCCGGCAGCTGCACCACCACGCGGTCGAGGCCGGCCTGCTGCACGATGGGCTCCGCGACCCCCAGCTCGTTGACCCGGTTGCGCAGGGTGGTGATGTTCTGCTGCAGCGTCACCTCCTGGATGCGCTTCTGCGCCTCGGGGCGGATGGATGCCACCAGCCGTGGCTCGTTGGCGTCTTCGACCCTACGCAGCAGCAGGTCGGGATAGATCTTCGCCAGCTCCGCCTCCGCCTTGTCGCGGGTGGGCGTGTCGCGGAAGCGCACCACCACCGTGTCGCCTTCCCGTGAAATCCCGCCGTACGCAATCTTCTGCTCCCGCAGCGAGGTGCGGATGTCCCCCAGGTAGCGCTCCACGGTCTTGCTGAGCGCCGCCTTCATGTCCACCTGGAGCAGGAAATGCACACCCCCGCGCAGGTCCAGGCCCAGGTACATGGGCAGGGCCCCGATCGAGGTCAGCCAGGCGGGGGAGCTCGACAACAGGTTGAGGGCCACGACGTAACCCTCGCCGAGCTTCGATTGCAGCAGGTCCTTGGCGCGGATCTGGGTGTCGGGGTCGCGGAAGCGCACCTTGATCCCGCTCGCGTCCAGGAACGTGGCGTCCCAGGCGACCCCTCCGGCCTTGAGTTCGGCCTCCACGCGTTTGAGCAGGGCCTCGTCCGCCTTGTTGGCGGCGCGGGCCGCGGACACCTGCACCGCCGGAACCTCGCCGAAGAAGTTCGGCAGGGTATAGATGAACCCGATCACCAGCGTTGCCAGGACCAGGAGGTACTTCCAGAGAGGGTAGCGGTTCATGACTGCCGTGAGCGGTGAGCGGTGAGCGGATGGCTCTCAGAGGCGGAAGCGAAGCGGCAGGCGCCTCGCTCGTGGCCCCTGACGAGACCTACTCGATCGACTTGATGGTGCCCTTGGGAAGCAGGGTCTGGACCGCGGTCTTCTGCAGCAGGATGCTGACGTTCTCGGCGATTTCCAGGGTCACGTAGGCGTCCGCGACCTTCACCACGCGGCCCACTTCCCCGCCGGCGGTCACCACCTCGTCGCCCTTCTGCAACGCGTCCACCATCTTCTTGTGTTCCTTGGCGCGCTTCACCTGGGGCCGGATCATCAGGAAGTAGAACACGACAAAGATGAGCACCATCATCAGCGTCATCTCCATGCCGCCGCCTGCGGCGGCCGGAGCGGCCTGTGCATAAGCATTGCCAATCAACACGTTAGAACTCCATTTGGCCGAAAAATTAAAGCGCGCATTGTATCACGGTTCGCCCGCCCCATTGCCGAATTCCCGGACGTAGTCGCCGAGGGTTCCGGTCGTGATTGCCGCACGCAAGCCGGCCATCAACTCCTGGTAGTAGTGCAGGTTGTGAATCGTGTTCAGCCGCGCGCCCAGGATCTCGTTCACCCGCTGCAGGTGATGCAGGTAGGCGCGGGTGAAATTGCGGCAGGTGTAGCAGGCGCAGCGCTCGTCCAGCGGCCGCGTGTCGGTGCGGTGCCGGCTGTTGCGCAGCTTGATGACGCCGTTGCGGGTGAACACCCAGCCGTTGCGGGCATTGCGCGTGGGTAGCACGCAGTCGAACATGTCCACGCCCTGGGACACCGCGAACACGATGTCCCGCGGCGTGCCCACGCCCATCAGGTAGCGCGGGCGCTGCGCCGGCAGCTGCGGCGCGGTGTGCGCCAGGATGCGCTGCATGTCCTCCTTGGGCTCCCCCACCGACAGCCCGCCGATGGCATAGCCGTCGAAGCCGATGCCCACCAGGCCGCCGAGCGACCGGTCGCGCAGGTTCTCGTGCATGCCCCCCTGGACGATTCCGAACAGGGCGTTGGGATTGCCTTCGTGGGCGCGGCGGCAGCGCTCCGCCCAGCGCAGGCTGAGTTCCATGGACTGGCGCGCCTCGCGCTCGTCCGCCGGGTAGGGCGTGCACTCGTCCAGCACCATCACCACGTCCGAATTCAGCACCCGCTGGATGCGCATCGAATCCTCGGGCGCCAGAAACAGGCGGTCGCCGTTCACCGGCGACTGGAACTTCACCCCCTGCTCCGTGATCTTGCGCAGCGCCCCCAGGCTCCACACCTGGAAGCCACCGGAGTCGGTGAGTATGGGGCCGTCCCAGCCCATGAAGCGGTGCAGTCCGCCGTGGGCCTCGATCACCTCCAGCCCCGGGCGCAGCCAGAGATGGAAGGTGTTGCCCAGCACCATCTGCGCCCCGGCCTCCCGCAGTTCAGCCGGGCTCACGCTCTTCACCGTCCCGTAGGTGCCCACCGGCATGAAGGCCGGCGTGTCCACGGTGCCATGGGCAAGGCTGAGTCGCCCGCGGCGAGCCGGACCGCAGGTGGCGGTGACGGCGAACTCCACTAGGCGCGCTCGATCAGCATCGCGTCGCCGTAGCTCAGGAAGCGGTAACGGTTCTCCACCGCGTGGGCGTAGGCGCGGCGAATGTTGTCCGTTCCCCCGAAAGCCGCCACCAGCATCATCAGCGTCGATCTCGGCAGGTGAAAGTTGGTGAGCAGGCGGTCCGCCACCCGGAAGCGGAAGCCCGGCAGGATGAACAGGTTGGTGTCGCCGCGGCCGGCCTCGATTCCGCCGCCGCGGGCCGCACTCTCCAGCGCCCGCAGGGTGGTGGTGCCCACCGCCAGCACCCGTCCTCCCCGCGCCCGCGCCCGCGCGATCGCATCCACCGTCGCCGGCGACACCTCATACCACTCGCTGTGCATCTGGTGCTCGGCAACGTGCAGCACCCGCACCGGCTGGAATGTGCCCGCGCCCACGTGCAGTGTGACGAAGGCAGTCTCCGCCCCCGCCTCCGCGACGCGCGCCAGCATAGACGCGTCGAAATGCAGTCCCGCGGTGGGGGCCGCCACCGCGCCGGGCTCGCGCGCGAACACCGTCTGATAGCGGTCCTCGTCCACCGCCTCCGGCGCGCGCGTGATATAGGGCGGGAGCGGCATGGAGCCCGCCCGCTCCAGCGCCTCGAACACCGGCGTATCGCCCTCGAAACGCAACTGGAAGAATTCCCCCACGCGCCCCGTCACCGTCGCGGTGAGATCGCCGGCCAGATGCAGCGTTGCGCCCTCCCTGGGCGCATGACTCGCCCGAACCTGGGCCAGCGCGTGATTGCCGTCCAGGATGCGCTCCACCAGCACCTCCACCTGGCCGCCGCTGGCCTTGCGCCCGAACAGCCGCGCCTTGATCACCCGCGTGTCGTTGAACACCAGCAGGTCGTGCGGCCGCAGGAATCCCGGCAGATCCCGGAAATGCGCGTCCTCCAGCGTCCCGCTGGCCCCGTCCATACGCAACAGCCGGCTCGCCCCGCGGGAGGGCGGCGGATGCTGGGCGATCAGGGCCTCCGGCAGCTCGTAGTCGAATTCATCGAGTCGCATCGCGCGAATTATACGGGAGCCGATTGCCGCCCCGCAGCACGATGGGAGATAATCCCGCCTCCCTGGCCGGGATGGCGGAACTGGTAGACGCAGCGGACTCAAAATCCGCCGCTGGCGACAGCGTGAGGGTTCGAGTCCCTCTCCCGGCACCAACGTGCCCCCGTTGAGAGCGCGCTTAGTCGCGATTGCGAGTCGCTCTCGCGACAGCGGCAGCCTAGCGCGACGATACCCCAGAACCTGGATCCCCGCTTGCGCGGGAATCGTGCCCAATGCGATGCCGCCGAGTTGCCGGTGCTACCCGCGCCTCCGGCACAGCACCAGATCCTGGCAATTGCCAATACCTTTGCCAACCACATCGACAATATCAAATAACGCCCCCCAGCGCTTCCGGATGTACTGCTCCGTGTGAAAGGACCCCTGGTAGAACCCCGGTAGACCCGTCGTGCCCGAACCCCGCAGGTAATAGAAGCCTGTCTGCTCAAAATGCTCCACGGCACGGGGATCCCAAATGCGGTCGCGGGGATCGAACATGCAGGCCGGGTTGAGCAGCATGCGAAGGCGCTTCATTCGACCGGTCAGACTCTTCGCGCTGCGCTTTTCCCGCACTGACATGAAGTAGTCCCGCCCCACCACGGTAAGCAGCAGGTGCCCCCCGGGCCGGGTCACGCGCTGCAATTCCGACAGCCATGCAAGTTCCATGTCTTCGGGCAAGTGGGTAAAG
>DASTHR010000276.1:0-14250 GCA_035718105.1 Burkholderiales bacterium | reverse complement strand
GCGGCCTTGGAGGCCTTGCTGCCGAGCTTCACCCGCAGGATCTCCTCGGCCTTGGCCATGTCGCCGGCGGCTTCCGCCAGCGCCTTCTTGCATTCCATCATGGGCGCGTCGGTCTTCTCGCGCAGTTCCTTCACCATGTTCGCCGTGATTTCCGCCATGCTCTTGCTCCAATCCTGTTTGATCGCCGGGGCGCGCCCGACGGATGCCGATAGGAAAAAGGGGGCCTTCGCCCCCTCGTCCCGCGTGTCGGGTTACTCCGCGGGCTTCTCCGCGCCTTCCTCCACCTCGACGAATTCCTCGCTGGTGAGCTCGCGCACGACCTGGCTGCGGCCCTCGAGGATGGCGTCGGCCACGCCCCGGGCATAGAGCCGGATGGCGCGACTGGAGTCGTCATTGCCGGGAATCACGTAATCGATCCCGTCGGGCGAGTGGTTGGTGTCCACCACGGCCACCACGGGGACGCCGAGCTTCTTGGCCTCCTCCACGGCGATCTTGTGATAGCCCACATCCACCACGAACAGGGCGTCGGGCAGCGCGGTCAGGTCCTTGATGCCGCCCAGGCTGCGATCGAGCTTGGCCAGCTCTCGCTGCACGTTGAGCGCCTCCTTCTTGGAGAGCTTCTCCACCGAGCCGTCCTTGACCATGGCTTCGATGTCGTTGAGCCGCTTCAGGGACTGCTTCACCGTCTTGAAGTTGGTGAGCATGCCGCCCAGCCAGCGGTAGTCCACGAAGGGCGAGCCGGCGCGCAGGGCCTCCTCGCGGATGATCTCCCTCGCCTGGCGCTTGGTGCCGACGAACAGGATGTTGCCGCGGTTGGATGACAGCTGGCGCACGAACTTGAGGGCGTCCTGGTACATGGCCAGGGACTTCTCGAGGTTGATGATGTGGATCTTGTTGCGATGGCCGAAAATGAACGGGGCCATCTTGGGGTGCCAGAAACGGGTCTGGTGTCCGAAATGGACGCCCGCCTCCAGCATCTGACGCATCGTGACAGACATGATTTCTCCTTCAGGGTTGGGCCTCCACCCGCCGCTGATACACCCTTCCGGGCACCCTTGAAGGGCGGGTGTGCGTAATTGTCGGAAATCGCGGGCCGAGACCCGCCAGTTCAGACAGCCGGCGATTATAACAGCCTGAGCGGAAAGGCCTCAAGCCGCCCGAGGCCCGCGCACCGGCCGGTCGCGGCGAATTGCCGGCACAGGTGCGATCCACTATGCTACGAACCTTTTCCCGCCCGCCATGCCCGTCGAGATCAAAACCCCGGCTGAAATAGAGAAAATGCGGCTCGCCGGCCGCCTCGCCGCGGAGGTGCTCGACTATATCGGTCCCTTTGTCAAACCCGGGGTGAGCACAGGGGAATTGGACCGTCTCTGCCATGATTACATGGTGAACGTGCAAGGGACGGTGCCGGCGCCCCTCAACTACGCCCCCCCGGGGTATCCGCCCTATCCCAGGTCCATCTGCACCTCGGTGAACTATCAGGTGTGTCACGGCGTGCCGGGGGAGCGCAAGCTCAAGCCCGGAGACATCGTCAACATCGACGTCACCGTGATCAAGGACGGCTTCCACGGCGACACCAGCCGAATGTTCCCGGTGGGCGAGCCCTCGATCCAGGCGCGGCGCCTGTGCGACCTGACCCATGAGTGCATGTGGCTGGGCATCGCCCAGGTGCGCCCCGGCAACCGCCTCGGCGACATCGGCCACGCCATCCAGAGCCATGCCGAACGCCATGGCTGCAGCGTGGTGCGGGAGTTCTGCGGCCACGGCATCGGCCGCCGCTTCCACGAGGATCCGCAGGTGCTGCACTACGGGCGCCCCGGCCAGGGAATGATCCTGGAGCCCGGGATGATCTTCACCGTGGAACCCATGATAAACGCCGGAAAGCCGGGCATCCGCCAGCTCGCCGACGGCTGGACCATCGTCACCAAGGACCACAGCCTCTCCGCCCAGTGGGAGCACACGGTGCTGGTGACGGACTCCGGCTACGAAGTGCTCACCGTTTCTTCGGGCGCGCCGCCCAGGCCCTCCGTCGTTCCCTGATGGCAGACACGGCAGCGCCGCAGCCGATCGCCCGGATGCCGCCGTTCGAGGTGGCGGTGGGCAAGCAGATGCTGGCCGACGGCCGGGCCCGGGTGCGGGACGCCTACCTTCGCAAGCCGTCGTCGCGGGAGCTGCTGCAGGCGCAGGCGCGCATGGTGGACGAGCTGCTGCGCTTCATCTGGCGCGAACTCGCCCTGCCGCGCACCCTGACCCTCGCCGCCGTGGGCGGCTACGGCCGCGGCGAGCTGTATCCCTGGTCCGACGTGGACGTGCTGATCCTGCTGCCGCAGGAACCCGATGCCGCGACGCGCCGCAGCCTCGAGCATCTGGTGGGCCTGATGTGGGACATCGGCCTCGAAATCGGCCACAGCGTGCGCACCGTCGAACAGTGCCTGGAGGAAGCGGCCAAGGACGTCACCGTCCAGACCAACCTCATGGAAGCGCGGCTGGTGGCGGGAAGCGCCGCCCAGTTCCGGGACTTCGCCGCGCGCACCGCGGCCGCCATGGACCTGCGCGCCTTCGCCAGCGCCAAGCTGCTGGAGCAGCAGCAGCGCCACGCCCGCCAGCAGGATGCGGCCTACAAGCTGGAGCCCAACGTCAAGGAAAGCCCGGGCGGCCTGCGCGACCTGCAGACCGTGCTGTGGATCAGCCGCGCGGCCGGCTTCGGCAGCACCTGGGAGGAGCTGGCACGCCAGGGCATCGTCACCAGCCAGGAGGCGCTGCAGGTAAAGCGCCGCGAGGCCTTCCTGCAGGACCTGCGCATCCGGCTGCATTACCTCGCGGGGCGGCGCGAGGACCGGCTGCTGTTCGACCACCAGACGGCGCTGGCACAGGACCTGGGCCTGACCGACCACCCTCCCCGCCTGGCCAGCGAGCTGCTGATGCAGCGTTTCTTCGTCACCGCCAAGGCCGTGGCCCAGCTCAATACGCTGCAGATCCAGAACCTGCAGGCGCGCATCTTCCCGGTCGATCCCTCCCCGCCGGTATACCTGAACGAGCGCTTCCGCGTGCGCAACCAGCTGCTGGAGGCGCGCAACGCGCAGCTGTTCGAGCGTGAGCCCCGCGCCATCCTGGAAAGCTTCCTGCTGCTGCAGCAACACTCCGAGCTGAAGGGCATCGCCGCGCCCACGCTGCGGGCGCTGTGGCGCGCCAGCCACGGCATCAATGCCGCGTTCCGCGCCGATGCGCGCAACCGCGCCCTGTTCATGGAGATGCTGCGCCAGCCGGACGGACAGACCCACGCCCTGCGGCGCCTGAACCAGTACGGCATCCTGGGCCGCTACATCCCGGCCTTCGGACGCATCGTGGGCCAGATGCAGCACGACCTGTATCACGTGTACCCGGTTGACGAGCACATCCTCATGGTGCTGCGCAACGTGCGCCGCTTCGCCATGCCGGAGCATGCCCACGAGTACCCGCTGTGCTCGCGCCTGATGAGCGAGTTCGAGCGCCCCGAGGTGCTCTATCTGGCGGCCCTGTTCCACGACATCGCCAAGGGCCGCGGCGGCGACCACTCCCTCCTGGGCGCCGTGGAGGCCCGGCGCTTCTGCCGCGAGCACGGCCTGGCGGAGGAGGACACCTCGCTCGTGGCCTGGCTGGTGGAGCACCATCTGGTGATGTCGGCCACGGCGCAGAAAAAGGACCTCTCGGACCCGCAGGTGATCGACGAATTCGCCCGCCTGGTGGCCAGCGAGCGGCGGCTGGTGGCCCTGTACCTGCTCACCGTCGCGGACATCCGCGGCACCAGCCCCAAGGTCTGGAACGCCTGGAAGGGCAAGCTGCTGGAGGACCTCTACGGCATGACCCGCCGGCGCATCGCCGGCACCCCCGGCGTCTCGGCCCACAGCATCCAGGCGCGGCAGCAGGAGGCGCTCAGCCTGCTCGCCCTATACGCCGTGCCGGCGGGCGCGCAGGACCGGTTCTGGTCGCAGCTCGACACCGTGTATTTCCTGCGCCATGACGCCGACGAAATCGCGTGGCACACGCGGCTGCTGAATTACCGGGTGGATCCCGGCAAGCCCATCGTCAAGGCGCGGCTCAGCCCCGCCGGCGAGGGCCTGCAGGTCATGATCTACATCCCGGACCAAAAGGAGCTGTTCGCCCGCATCTGCGGCTTCTTCGCCCGCACCCAGTTCAACATCGCGGAAGCCAAGATCCACACCACCCGCCACGGCTACGCTCTCGACACCTTCCAGGTGATGGATCCCTCGGGGGGTGTCGAGCAGTACCGGGACCTGATGAGCTTCATCGAGTACGAGCTGGCGGAGCGCCTGGCGCGCCAGGCGCCGCTCGATGCACCGGTGAGCGGGCGCGTCAGCCGGCGGCTGAAGCACTTCCCGGTCGCGCCCGAAGTCTCGATCCGGCCCGACGACCGCGGCACCCACTACATCCTTTCGGTCACCGCCGGCGACCGCCCCGGGCTGCTCTACCGCGTCGCCCGGGTCCTGGTCTCCCATGGCATCAGCGTCCAGAACGCCAAGATCAATACGCTGGGGGAGCGGGCGGAAGACGTGTTCCTGATATCGGGCGGCGGCCTCTCCGACCCGAAGACGGTGGTGCGCATCGAAACCGACCTGCTGGGGGAACTGCAGTGAGGGCAATCGCTTTTCCGCGGGCCGTGGTCGGGAATTGCAGGATTGCGGTTTTCAACAATGCCGGGCGCCTGGCTCCCGGAGTAAGCTTGGCATCGCCGGGCGCAGTGCGCGCCGGCTCATTCCGGAGGATCACCTGATGTTCCAGGTCCGCATTCATGGCCGCGGCGGCCAGGGAGTGGTGACGGCGGCGGAAATGCTCTCCGTCGCCGCGTTTCTCGAAGGCCGGCACGCCCAGGCCTTCCCCAGCTTCGGCTCGGAGCGCACCGGGGCGCCGGTGGTGGCGTTCTGCCGCATCGACACCAGGGAAATCCGGCTGCGCGAGCCCATCATGCAGCCCGATGCCCTGATCATCCAGGACCCCACTCTGCTGCACCAGGTGGATGTGTTCAGCGGCCTGAAGCGCGACGGCTACATGCTGATCAACACCAACCGCAGCTTCGACGCCCTTGGGCTGGGCGACTTCGTGAAGGAGTTTCGCCACGAGCGGCTGCTCACGGTGCCCGCCACCGAGCTGGCGCTGAAGCACGTGGGGCGGCCGCTGCCCAACGCGGTGCTGCTGGGCGGCTTCGCGGCCATCAGCGGCATGATCTCCCTGGACTCGGTGCTCGCGGCCATCCGGGAGCGGTTCACGGGCAAGGTCGCGGAGGGCAATATTTCCGCCGCGACGGAGGCCTACAGGTTCGTGCTGGAGGAAGAGAAACTGGCGGAGGGAGAACATGCTTAAGCAGACGGAAGGTTCCCACGGCGTCGCCGAGGCGGTCGCCCGGTGCCGGCCCGAGGTGATCTGCGCCTATCCCATCTCGCCCCAGACCCACATCGTCGAGGCGCTGGGCGAGATGGTGAAGGGCGGCGAGCTGACCGGCTGCGAGTTCATCAACGTGGAAAGCGAGTTCGCCGCCATGTCGGTGGCCATCGGCGCTTCCGCGGCCGGCGCGCGCGCCTACACCGCCACCGCGAGCCAGGGACTGCTGTTCATGGTGGAGGCGGTCTACAACGCCTCGGGCCTGGGCCTGCCCATCGTGATGACCGTCGCCAACCGGGCCATCGGGGCGCCGATCAACATCTGGAACGATCACACCGACGCCATGAGCCAGCGCGACTGCGGCTGGATCCAGCTCTACGCCGAGACCAACCAGGAGGCCCTGGACCTGCACATTCAGGCATT
This sequence comes from Burkholderiales bacterium, assembly GCA_035718105.1. Taxonomy (GTDB): domain Bacteria; phylum Pseudomonadota; class Gammaproteobacteria; order Burkholderiales; family UBA6910; genus UBA6910. Next base: position 8,451 of record DASTHR010000276.1, on the reverse strand, counting down.
CCGCCTCGGCGAGGAACTGTCCCTGCCGGTGATGGTGTGCATGGACGGATTCATCCTGACCCATGCCTATGAGCGCATGGATATCCCCTCCCAGGAGCAGGTGGACGCCTATCTTCCCCCCTACGAGCCGCGCCAGGTGCTGGACCCGCGGGAGCCGGTTTCCATCGGCGCCATGGTGGGGCCGGAAGCCTTCACCGAGGTGCGCTACCTGGCCCACGCCAAGCAGATGCAGGCGCTGGACCTCATCCCCCGGATCGCCGGCGAATTCAGGACCGTTTTCGGACGCGATTCCGGCGGCCTGGTTCGTCCCTACCGTACCGACGATGCGCAGACCATCATCGTGGGTCTGGGCTCGGTGCTGGGCACCATCAAGGACACGGTGGACGAGTTGCGCGACGAGGGCGTGAAGATCGGCGTGCTGGGCGTCACCTCGTTCCGTCCCTTCCCCCTGGCCGCCGTGCGCGAGGCGCTCAAGAACGCCCAGCGCGTGGTGGTGATGGAGAAGGCCCTGGCGGTGGGCATCGGCGGCATCCTCTCCACCAACGTGCGCATGGCGCTGTCCGGCATCCACCTCCACGGCTACACCGTGATCGGCGGGCTCGGCGGGCGCGCCATCACCAAGGCCGCGCTGCACCGGGTGTTCCGGCAGGCGATCCACGACCAGCTCGAGCCGGTGCATTTCCTCGACCTGGACTGGAACATGGTGAACAAGGAACTGGAGCGGGAGCGCCAGAAGCGCCGCTCCGGGCCCATCGCCGAGAACATCCTCCGCGACGTCGGCATGGTCGCGGCCAAGATCGGCTAGACGCTTTCAGCGCGCGGGCTTGGAGGCGCGAAGATGACGCAAGGCAAATTGGTACGCCGCGGAGTCTCCGCGCTTCTGCGCCCCCGCGGTTCGCAAGGAGCTTTCTGATGTCACTGCAACCCGTCAAGTTCTACCAGACCGGCACCTTCACCGTCGGCAACCGCCTGCTGGAGGAGTCCCAGCGCTCGGTGCAGGCCAACATGGAGCGCACCAACTCCCTGAATTCCGGCCACCGCGCCTGCCAGGGCTGCGGCGAAGCGCTGGGCGCGCGCTATGCCATCGACGCCGCCATGCGCGCCACCCGCAACCAGCTCATTGCGGCGAACGCCACCGGCTGCCTGGAGGTGTTCTCCACCCCCTATCCCGAGACCTCGTGGCAGATCCCCTGGATCCACTCCCTGTTCGGCAACACCGCCGCGGTGGCCACGGGCATCGCCGCGGCGCTCAAGGTGAAGGGTCGCGACGACGTGCGGGTGATCGCCCAGGGCGGCGACGGCGGCACCACCGACATCGGCTTCGGCTGCCTGTCCGGCATGTTCGAGCGCAATGATGACGTGCTCTACATCTGCTACGACAACGAGGCGTACATGAACACCGGGGTGCAGCGCTCCTCGGCAACGCCGCCGGCGGCGCGCACCGCCACCACCATGCCGGTGGGCCCGCAGCCGGGCAACTTGTTCGGGCAGGGCAAGAACGTTCCCGCCATCGCCATGGCCCACGGCATCCCCTATGTCGCCACCGCCATCGTCTCGGAACTGCGGGACCTGGAGTACAAGGTGACCAAGGCCATGTCCCTGCGCGGCGCGCGCTATATCCACATCTTCGTGCCCTGCCCCCTGGGCTGGGGCACCGCGTCCCAGGACACCATACGCATCGCGCGCCTGGCCAAGGACACCGGATTGTTCCCGGTGTTCGAGGCGGAGCACGGCGAGCTCACCGGGGTCTCGAAGATCCGGCGCAAGCTGCCGGTGGAGGAATACCTGAAGCCCCAGCGCCGCTTCGCCCATCTGTTCGGGAAGAGGCCCGCGGTGGAGGTCATCGCCCGCATCCAGGAAATGGCCGACCGCAACATCCGAAAGTTCGGATTGCTCGAGGAAAACAGCTAACCACCAAGGCACCAAGTAGCAGGCAAACGACTGCTCCCGATTTCCTTGGTGCCTTGGTGTCTTGGTGGTGAAAAACTGGAGAATTTTGATGGAAAAGCCGTTCGCGATCACCCTCAATGTCGGATCGTCCCTCGCCAACAAGACCGGGAGCTGGCGCACCTTCAAGCCGGTCTACCTGGACCGCCTTCCTCCCTGCAACAATGCCTGCCCCGCGGGGGAGAACATCCAGGGCTGGCTGTTCCACGCGGAGTCCGGTGACTACGAGGCGGCCTGGCGCGAACTGGTGAAGAACAATCCCCTGCCCGCCATCATGGGCAGGGTCTGCTACCACCCGTGCGAGAGCGCCTGCAACCGGACCCAGCTCGACTCCCCGGTGGGCATCAATTCCGTGGAGCGCTTCCTGGGGGACGAGGCGATCCGCCGCGGCTGGAAGTTCGACGCCCCCGTCCATGAGTCCGGCCGCCATGTGCTGGTGGTGGGGGCCGGCCCCTCGGGGCTATCCGCGGCCTACCATCTGCGCCGCCTCGGCCACCGCGTCACCGTCCACGAGGCCGGTCCGCTCGCCGGCGGCATGATGCGCTTCGGAATCCCCCAGTACCGGCTGCCGCGGGAAGTGCTGGACGCAGAGGTGAAGCGCATCCTGGACCTGGGGGTGGAAATCCGGCTCAACGCCAAGGTGAGCAACATCCTCGATACCATGAAGGCCGGAAAGTTCGACGCCGCCTTCCTCGCCGTCGGGGCCCATATCGGCAAGCGCGCCTACATTCCGGCGGGAGACTCCTCCCGGGTGCTGGACGCGGTGTCCGTGCTGCGCACCATGGAGGGCCAGGACAAGCCCCTGCTGGGGCGGCGGGTGGTGGTCTACGGCGGCGGCAATACCGCCATCGACGTTGCCCGCACCGCCAGGCGACTGGGCGCCGAGGAAGCGATCGTCGTCTACCGCCGGACTCGGGAAAAAATGCCGGCCCACCACTTCGAGGTGGAAGAGGCACTGCAGGAGGGCGTGATGATGAAGTGGCTCTCCACCATCAAGCAGGCCGGCGAGGGCAGCATCATGGTGGAGAAGATGGCGCTGGACGACAAGGGCTTCCCCCAGCCCACCGGCGAGTTCGAGTCCCTGGAGGCGGACTCCGTGGTGCTGGCCCTGGGCCAGGACGTCGACCTGGGCCTGCTGGAGGGCGTACCGGGGCTGGAGATCCTGGACGGCGTGGTGCAGGTGAACCGCGGGATGATGACCGGCCATCCCGGGATCTTCGCGGGCGGCGACATGGTGCCGGGGGAGCGCACCGTCACCGTGGGAGTGGGCCACGGCAAGAAGGCGGCCCGCAGCATCGACGCCTGGCTGCGCGGTGAGGAGTACGCGGCACCGCCCAAGCACGAGATCGCCACCTTCGACCGCCTCAATACCTGGTACTACAGCGACGCGCCCAAGACCATGCGCCCGACGCTGGACATCATCCGGCGCCAGTCCACCTTCGAGGAGGTGCAGGGAGGCCTGGACGAGCACAACGCCCTGTACGAGGCGCGCCGCTGCCTCTCCTGCGGCAACTGCTTCGAGTGCGACAACTGCTACGGCGTGTGCCCGGACAACGCCGTGATCAAGCTCGGCCCCGGCAAGCGCTTCAAGTTCAATTACGACTACTGCAAGGGCTGCGGCATCTGCGTCGCGGAGTGCCCCTGCGGCGCCATCAGGATGGAGCCCGAGGACCTCTAGCGCGCGCGCCCTCGTGCTCCCCGCCCCCTACGACACGCTGCGCCGCGACCTGGGCGCCTTCCTGCCCCGGGAACGCCTGATCACCGACCCGCTGCGCACCCTGGCCTGGGGCAGCGACGCCAGCTTCTACCGGCTGGTGCCGAAGATCGTCGCGGTGGTGGAAAGCGAGCAGGAAGTGATCGGCCTGCTGGCCGCCTGCCGGGCCCACGGCGCGCCCGTCACCTTCCGCGCCGCCGGCACCAGCCTCTCGGGCCAGGCCATCACCGATTCGGTGCTGGCGCTGCTGGGCGACGGCTGGCGCGATTCCCGTATCGGGCCGCGGGCGGAAGCGATCCGCCTGCAGCCCGGCATCGTCGGTGGTGAGGCGAACCGGCTGCTCGCCCCCCACGGGCGCAAGATCGGCCCCGATCCCGCCTCGCTGAACACGGCAAAGATCGGCGGCATCGCCGCCAACAATGCCAGCGGAATGTGCTGCGGCACGGCCCAGAACAGCTACCACACGCTGCTGGGCATCCGCGTGGTGCTGGCCGACGGGGCGGTGCTGGACACCGAGGACCCCGCCAGCGTCGCCGCCTTCCGCAGGAGCCACGCTGCGCTGCTCGAGGGCCTGTCGGCGCTGTCCCGCGGCACCCGGTCCGACGAGGCACTGGCCTCGCGCATCCGCCACAAGTACCGGATGAAGAACACCACCGGCTACGGCCTGAACGCCCTGGTGGATTTCGAGGACCCCGTGGACATCTTGGCCCGGCTCATGATCGGGTCCGAGGGCACCCTGGGTTTCATCTCCGCCATCAGCTACCGCACCGTGCCGGAGCACGCCGACAAGGCCAGCGCCCTGATCCTGTTCCACGACCTGGAGACGGCCTGCCGCGCGGTCACGGCATTGAAGCGCGCGCCGGTGGAGGCGGTGGAGCTCATGGACCGCCCGGCCCTCGCCTCGGTGGAGCACAAGCCCGCCATGCCGGAAGCGATCCGCTGGCTGGGCCGAGACGGCGCGGCGCTGCTGGTGGAAACCCGCGCCCCCAATTCCGCGGCCCTCGCCGGACAGGTGGCGGCCATCGAGGGCGTCCTCTCCGGCATCGCCACGGCGCAGCCCTTCGCCTTTTCCACCGACCCCGCCGAATGCGCCCGGCTCTGGAACATCCGCAAGGGCATGTTCCCTTCGGTGGGCGCGGTGCGCGAGACCGGCACCACCGTGGTGATCGAGGACGTGGCCTTCCCCGTGGAGCGCCTCGCCCCCGCCACCCTGGACCTGCAGGCGCTGCTGCACCGCCATGGCTACACGCAGGCCATCATTTTCGGCCACGCCCTGGAAGGCAACCTGCACTTTGTCTTCACCCAGGACTTCAACCTCCCGGCCGAGGTGCAGCGCTACCGCGGCTTCATGGACGATGTCGCGCGACTGGTGGTGGAGAAGTACGACGGGGCACTCAAGGCCGAGCACGGCACCGGCCGCAACATGGCGCCCTTCGTGGAACTGGAATGGGGCGCCGCGGGACTGGGCCTGATGCGGGCGATCAAGAGCCTGTTCGACCCCGCGGGCCTGCTCAATCCCGGCGTGATCCTCAATCCAGACCCCGAAGCGCACCTCAGGCATCTGAAGCCCCTGCCCGGCGCCGATCCCCTGGTGGACAAGTGCATCGAGTGCGGCTTCTGCGAGCCCCAGTGCCCGTCGCGGGGACTCACCCTTTCGCCCCGCCAGCGCATCGTCGGCTGGCGCGAGATCGCGCGCCTCGAGTCGGCGGGCGAGGACGCCCGCGCCCGGGAACTGCGCGCGCTCTACGATTACCAGGGCATCGACACCTGCGCCGCCTGCGGCCTGTGCGCCACCGCGTGCCCGGTGGACATCGAGACCGGCAAGCTCATCAAGGCGCTTCGCGGGCGCCGCGCCGGCAACCTCGCCCGCTCGGTGGGCAGGGCAGTGGCGGAGAACTACGGTCCCGTGACCGCCGGCGTACGAGCAGGGCTGTGGGGCGCCGACCTGCTGCACGGCGCCCTGGGCACCGGCGGGATGGAGGCCCTGACCGGCGGGGTGCGCAGACTCTCCGGCGAACGCATCCCGCTGTGGACGTCGCGCATGCCCCGGGCCACGGCCTTCGATCCGGCGAAGCTGCCGGTGACCGCGGCGGACCCGCCCGAGAAAGTCGTCTACTTCCCCAGTTGCGCCGCCCGCAACATGGGCCCGGCGCGCGGGGAAACGGTGGCGGAGGACGTTCCCACCGTCACCGACCGGCTGCTGCGCAAGGCGGGGTATGAAGTCGTGTACCCCGAAGCGCTGCCGCAACTCTGCTGCGGCCAGCCCTTCGAGAGCAAGGGCCTGGCGGAGGCCGCGGACCTGAAATCCGCCGAGCTGGAGCGTGCGCTCGCCGCGGCCAGCGAGGGCGGCAGGCTGCCCATCGTGTTCGACACCAGCCCCTGCGCCTGGCGCATGAAGCGTTATCTGGAGGGGCGGCTGCAGGTGCTGGACCTGGCGGAATTCCTCCACGACCACGCCCTGCCGCGGCTGAGCATCGCGAAGCAGCCGGGGACGGTGGCGCTGCACCCGGTGTGCAGCGTGCGCAAGCAGGGGCTGGAGGAGAAGCTGAAGAGGGTGGCGGAAGCCTGCGCCGGGCAGGTGGTGATGCCGCCCGAGCTGCATTGCTGCGGATGGGCGGGCGACAAGGGTTTCACCACACCGGAGCTCAACGCCCACGCGTTGCGCCATCTCAAGGCTGCCCTGCCGGAGGGTTGCGCGACGGGTTACTCGAGCAGCCGCACCTGCGAAATCGGGCTGTCACACCATTCGGGCATCAGCTACCGCTCGATCGTGTACCTGGTGGACGCCTGCGCCGGTGCCGGAAGCGCGCCTCCTGTGTCGGCGCCGGAGGCTACTCCGCCGGGGGCGGTTGATCGGGAAACAGAACCTCGGTGAAACCGAAGTTGCGCAGGTCGCGGATGCGCATCGGGTAGAGGATGCCCAGGAGGTGGTCGCATTCGTGCTGCACCACGCGAGCATGGAAGCCGGACACCTCGCGCTCGATCAGCCCGCCCTGCGGATCAAAACCGCGGTAGCGCAGCCTGGCGTAACGCGGCACCAGGCCGCGCATCCCGGGCACCGACAGGCAGCCCTCCCAGGCCTCCTCCAGGTCGTCGGACAGGGGCTCCAGCGCGGGGTTGAGCAGCTCGGTATAGGGCACGGGCTCCGCGTCGGGATAGCGCGGGTTGAACTCGACGCCGAAGATCACCACCTGGAGGCCGACGCCGATCTGGGGTGCCGCCAGCCCGGCGCCGTCCTCCGCCGCCATGGTGTCCCGCATGTCCTGCAGCAGCGCCGCGAGTTCCGGGGTCCCAAAGCGACGCACCGGCTCGGCGGGCGACAGCAGCCGCGGATCGCCCATTCGCAGCACCGGCTTAACTGGCATCGACGTGGACCACTTCCTCGAGGATCTTGCGCACCCGGACCATGGTTTCCTGCAGCACCTGGTAAACCCGCTCCAGATGTATGCCCTCCGCGCTGCTCGCGCGCCCCGCGGCGTGGTTCACCACCACGGCGATGGTGGCGTAGCAGAGTCCCAGCTCCCGGGCCAGCGCCGCCTCCGGCATGCCGGTCATGCCCACCATGTCGGCGCCATCCCGCTCCAGACGGTTGATCTCTGCCGCCGTCTCCAGGCGCGGGCCCTGGGTGGCGGCGTACACCCCGCCCTCCACGCACCGCTCGCCCGCCCGCGCCGCGGCCTCGATGCACTGCCGGCGGAGGCGGTCGCAGTAGGGATGGGTGAAGTCGATGTGGGTGACTGCCGAATCGCTCCCCTCGAAAAATGTGTGCTTGCGGCCCCAGGTGTAATCCAGTATCTGGTCGCGAACCACGATCATTCCCGGCCCCAGGTCGGCGCGGATTGAGCCCACCGATGCCACCGACACCACGCGCGTAACGCCGATGGAATGAAGCGCGAACACGTTGGCGCGGTAGTTCACCTCGTGGGGCGTGATGGTGTGCCCGCTGCCGTGGCGCGCCAGGAACACCACGTCGCGATCCCGCAGCTTGCCGAACAGCAGCGGCGCGGAGGGCTCACCGAACGCGGTGCGCACGATCTCGCGATGGGTCACCTCGAGGGTGGAGAGCTGGGTCAGGCCGGAGCCGCCGATGATTGCCAACATGCGTGAGGGGTGAGGCGAGAGGAGTAAGTCGAAAAATAGCCGGTGGAAAATTCTAGCACGGGGAGGGATCGGCACCCGGCGCTGTCGCGCCTCAAGCCTCAGGCCTCCCGGCGCAGCGCGTAGATCGCCGGCAGATTGCGCCAGGCCCCCTGCACGTCCATGCCGAAGCCGAACACATAGCGATCCGGCACGGTGATGCCCACGAAGTCGGCGCGGACGGGCTTGGGTTTGGCAATGGCCTTGTCGGCGAACACCGCGGCATAGAATGCCGCGGCCTTGAGTTCAAGCACCCGCTCCCGGATCGCCGCCAGGGTCTCGCCTTCGTCCAGGATGTCGTCAATCACCAGCACCACCCTTCCTTCCACCCGCGAGTTGGGCGCCACCTTCCACTCGAGATCGGCGCCCCGGGTGCGTTCCCGGTAACGCGAGACGTGGAGGTAGTCGAAGTCCAGGGGGAAATCCAGCAGCGGCAGCAACTGGCCGGTGAAAACAACGGCGCCGCCCATGACGCTCAGCACCAGGGGGTTGCGCTCCGCCAGCGTCGCCCGGATTTCCGCTGCAACCCGCTTCACCGCCTCCGAAACGGCAGCGGCGGAGCACACCGGCTCCGCCGCCTCCAGAACCCGCTTTGCCTCGTCGGGCGAGAGCATCAGTACGTGAAGGTGACGACGTTTTCGTCCATGGCCTGC
>DASTHR010000275.1:0-3458 GCA_035718105.1 Burkholderiales bacterium | reverse complement strand
GTCGCAGCGGAAGGAACCCTCCTGCATGTTGCCATCGCAGATGTCGATCCAGCGCACCAGGGTGTGCAGGGTCCTGGCGTAGGCCACCGCCTCCGCCGCGCTCCTCATGTCCGGCTCGGACACGATCTCCAGCAGCGGCGTGCCCGCGCGGTTGAGGTCGATCCCGGTCATGCCGTGGAAATCCTCGTGCAGGGACTTGCCGGCGTCCTCCTCCAGATGCGCGCGGGTGAGGCGCACCGTTTTCTGCGCCTCGCCCGTCTGGATCTCGATGGCGCCGCCCTGCACCACCGGCAGTTCGTACTGGCTGATCTGGTAGCCCTTGGGCAGGTCCGGGTAGAAGTAGTTCTTGCGCGCGAACACGGAGCTGCGGTTGATCTTGGCCCCCACCGCGAGGCCGAAGCGGATGGCGCGCTCCACGGCGCCCCGGTTCAGCACCGGCAGCACCCCCGGCAGCGCGATGTCCACCGCGCTGGCCTGGGTGTTGGGCGCCGCGCCGAATGCCGTCGCCGCGCCGGAGAAGATCTTGGCGTGGGTCGAGAGCTGGGCATGGGTCTCGATGCCGATGACGACTTCCCATTCCATTCAGTTACCCCGGTGAATCGTGAATGGTGTATGGCAAATGGTGAATCGGCATCGGTTGTGCATGGGTTTCAAATCCTGCCATTCACTGTTCACCATTCACCGACTTTGATCAGCCACAGCTGCCGTTGCTGGCGTTGGCCAGGATCGGCCACAGGCGCTCGAAGGCGCCGCGGCTCGAGCAGTTGTCGCGGCAGCGCACGAAAGCCACCGTCACCCGCTGGCCCTGCTCCCACACCCGCACCTCGCAGCCGTTGCTCCGGTGCCTGAGCACCGGGTTTGGCATCTGCGCGGTCTGGCTGAAGTCGCGCAGCGCGAAACTGCAGCTGCCGTGCTCCGGCACCGTCACCGTCGCCTCGAACTGCCGCACCTGCGCGTCGGCGACCTGCAATTTCATCGTGCCGCGGTAGCCGGTGGGGTCCTTGAACGAGCAGTCCGCCTTGACGTTGATCGGGCGCGTGGCGATGGCCCGCGGTCCGCCCTTGCGGGTGCCACGCTCCCTTGCCTGGTGCGTCGGCTGTTCCTTCGCGGCGGGTGTCTCCGGCTTGGCCACCGCTTCCTCCTTCTGCTTCGGGGCGGCGGACTTGGGCGGCTCGACCGTGGCGCAGCCCGCCACCAGCGTCGCCAGGCCCAGCAGCCATGCGGCGCGGGCGGTCCTCACGCGGCCTCCGGCGGCCGGCGCATGTGCCAGTCGGTCACAATCTGGTACTGGTGCGCGGCGTTCAGCATCCGCGCCTCGCTGAAGTAATCGCCGATCACCTGCAGCCCCACCGGGAGGCCGCCCTCGCCGAAGCCGCAGGGAATGGACATGCCCGGCAGGCCGGCCAGATTGACGGCGATGGTGAATATGTCCGACAGGTACATCTGCACCGGGTCGGCGGTGCGCTCCCCGAGCCGGAAAGCGACGGAGGGAGAGGTGGGCCCAAGAATGAGATCGCAGCGCTCGAAGGCCTGGGCGAAATCCCGGGCGATGATCCGCCGCAGCTTCTGTGCCTGCAGGTAGTAGGCGTCGTAGTAGCCGTGGGACAGCACGTAAGTGCCGACCAGAATGCGCCGCTTCACCTCGGCGCCGAAACCCTGGGCCCGGCTCTTGCAGTACATGTCCATCAGGTCTTCGTATTCCGGCGCCCGGTAGCCGTAGCGCACGCCGTCGAAGCGCGCCAGGTTGGACGAGGCCTCCGCCGGCGCCAGCACGTAATAGGCCGGTACCGAGAGGCGGGTGTTGGGCAGGCTCACCTCCAGGGTCTCGGCGCCCAGCTTGCGAAACTCGACGATCGCCGCCTCCACCGCCCGGGCAACGCCCGGGTCCAGCCCCTCCCCGAAGTACTCCCGGGGCAGGCCGATGCGCAGGCCCGAAAGCGGTCGCTCCAGGTCCCGGGCATAGTCCTCCGGCTCGCGCTCCAGGCTGGTGGAATCGCGGGCATCGAAGCCGGCCATGAGGTTGAGCAGCAGCGCCAGGTCCTCCGCCGACTTGGCCATCGGACCGCCCTGGTCCAGGCTCGAGGCGAAGGCGATCATGCCGTAGCGGGACACCACGCCGTAGGTGGGCTTGAGCCCCGAAATGCCGGTGAGCGCCGCCGGCTGGCGGATGGAGCCGCCGGTGTCGGTGCCGGTGGCGGCGGGGGCAAGCCGCGCCGCCACCGCGCAGGCCGAGCCGCCGGAACTGCCGCCGGGAACGCTGTCGGTGTTCCAGGGATTGCGCACCGGCCCGAAGTGCGAGGTCTCATTCGACGAGCCCATGGCGAACTCGTCCATGTTGGTCTTGCCCAGGTTCACCAGCCCGGCGGCATCGAAGCGCTCCACCACATGGGCATCGTAGGGCGCGACAAAGTTGGCGAGCATGCGCGAGCCGCAGGTGGTGCGCCAGCCCCGGGCGCAGAAGATGTCCTTCCAGGCGACGGGAATCCCGGTGAGGGGCCCGCCCTCGCCGGCGGCGATCCGCGCGTCGGCGGCCCGTGCCTGCGCCAGGCTGCGGCCCTCGTCGAGGCTCACGAAAGCGTTGAGCCTTGGATTCAATGCATTGATTCTGCGAAGGAACTCCGTCGTGAGCTCGACGCTGGAGAGCTTGCGTGCGCGCAGCAGGGCGGAGAGTTGGCGGAGCGAAGAATTGATCATTCTTGCGTAAGCTGAAAGCGGTCGGCGGCGAGCGGTTCCACGGCGTCCCGCCCACCGGCCACCGCTTACTCGATGACCTTGGGCACCAGGTACAGCCCCTCTTCCACCTGGGGCGCGATGGACTGGAAAAGGCGGTGCTGGTCTGACTCGGTGACCTCGTCCTCGCGCAGGCGGAGGGTGACGTCCCGGGCATGGGCCATGGGGGCAACGCCGGCGGTGTCCACCGCCTGCATCTGCTCGATCAGCCGGAAAATGCCGTTCAGCTGCTCCCGCACCTGGCCGGCCTCGGCGTCGGAAATCTCGATGCGCGCGAGATGGGCGATGCGCCGGACTTCGTCGAGGGTAAGGGACATGAAAAAAACCGGGGAAACGCTTCAAATGCGTGAAAAGCTTAGGGTATCATACCCGCATTTATTCACGCACCCCGCGAAGCGCGGAACATGAGGAATATGTTCGGATTCTTGAGCGGTTACTTTTCCAGCGACCTGGCGATCGATCTCGGCACCGCCAACACGCTGATCTACGTTCGGGGACAGGGCATCGTGCTCAATGAGCCGTCGGTGGTGGCCATCCGCCAGGAAGGCGGGCCCAACGGCAAGAAGGTGATCCAGCAGGTGGGGCTTTCGGCGAAGCAGATGCTCGGGCGCACCCCGGGCAACATCGTCGCCATCCGCCCCATGAAGGACGGCGTCATCGCCGACTTCACGGTCACCGAGCAGATGCTGAAGCTGTTCATCAAGAAGGTGCATGATTCGCGCCTGTTC
>DASTHR010000274.1:0-3720 GCA_035718105.1 Burkholderiales bacterium | reverse complement strand
GAGAGCCTGATCGGCTACGCCAAGGTGTTCCACCAGGCGGGCATCCGCTGGACCCTGTCCTCCCGCGCCTCGGAGGCCGGCAACTTCGGCATGTTCATCGGCAACTACGACCAGATGCGCTCCATCGCCATGCGGGTGCGGGAGGCGGCCCAGGAGCTGGGCGTGAAGCGCATCGTGGTGGGGGAGTGCGGCCACGCCTGGCGCGTCGCCTACAGCTTCTGGAACACCCTCATCGGTCCGATGGACTTCCTGGACAGGAACTACCCGTTCCCGCAGCACATCTGCGAGGTCACCCACGACCTCATCAGGCGGGGGGCGCTCAACCTGGACAAGGAAGCCAACGACCACCGCATCGTCACCTTCCACGATTCCTGCAACGTGGCGCGCGCCTCGCGCATGGGGGGCATCCCCGGCGGGCAGTTCATCATCCCCCGGGAGATCGTGAAGGCCTGCGTCAACAATTTCCACGACATGGCCCCGGAGACCATCCACGAGAGCACGTTCTGCTGCGGCGGCGGCGGCGGGCTGCTTACCGACGAGCTGCTGGAGCTGCGGGTCAAGGGCGCGCTGCCGCGCATGGAGGCGCTGAAGCGCGTGGTGGACGAGCACAAGGTGAATTTCATGGCGACCATCTGCGCCATCTGCAAGGCGCAGTTCACCAAGGTCCTGCCTTATTACAAGTTCGACATGGGCATGGTGGGCGGCGTGCACCAGCTGGTGAGCACCGCCATCCAGCTCGGCACCAAGGAATGAGCGGCGGGCCCCCGGGCGCGCCAGTCTGATTATTGAGGAGAGAGAGATGTCGGCCACGACGGATGATCTGAACACCAAGCTCACGTTCCGCCGCTACAAGGACGGAGACGCCAAGCCGGTCGCCTGGAGCGAGCAAATTTTCCAGGCCAGCCACAGCCACAAGTGCCCGACCTACCAGAAGAGCACGCCGCCCTGCCAGGGCAGCTGCCCCGCCGGCGAGGACATCCGCGGCTACCTCAACATCGTGCGCGGCATCGAGAAGCCCCCCGCCGGCATGAGCTGGCAGGAGTACGCCTGGCGCCGCCTCACCGAGGCCAACCCGTTCCCCGCGGTGATGGGCCGGGTGTGCCCGGCGCCCTGCGAGTCCGGCTGCAACCGCAACGAGGTCGAGGACCACGTGGGCATCAACGGCGTGGAGCACTACCTCGGCGACTGGGCGATCAAGAACAACATGCAGTTCCGGAAGCCGGAGACGAGCACCGGGAAGAAGGTGGCCCTCATCGGCGCCGGCCCCGCGAGCCTCGCCTGCGCCTACCAGCTGGCGCTCAAGGGCCACCAGTGCGTGGTGTTCGACGACCACGAACTGGCGGGCGGCATGATGCGCTACGGCATCCCCGGCTTCCGCACCCCCCGCGAAGTCCTGGACGCCGAGATCCAGCGCATCTTCAACCTGGGCGTGGAGTTCCGTCCCAACATCCGCATCGGCAAGGACATCACGCTGGAGCAGATCCGCAAGGAGTTCAACGCCGTGTTCGTGGGCCTGGGTGCCCAGGCCGGCCGCGCCCTGCCGGTGCCGGGCTCCGATGCCCCCAACGTCGTGACCGCCATGGCCTTCCTGCGCGCCTTCAACGACGGGCGCATGCGCCACGTCGGCAAGCGCGTGGTGGTGGTGGGCGGCGGCGACGTGTCCATCGACGTGGCCACCGTGGCGCGCCGGCTGGGCAACGTGAAGCAGGCCCACGAGAAGGACCGCCCCGAGCACGTGATCGCCGGCCACATCGCCCACGACGTGGCGGAGATCTCCGCCAAGCAGGGCGCCGAGGTCATCCTCACCGCGGTGATGCCGCTGGAGAAGATGGAGGCACAGAAGAACGAGGTGGAGCACGCGCTGGCCGAGGGCATCGAGATCCGCTCCGGCACCGCGCCGGTCGAGGTCCTGAAGGGCCCCGACGGCCGCGCGCGGGGCATCCGGGTCGCCCAGTGCGAGGCCGCGATCAAGGGCGGCCGCCTGGAAGTGAAGATCAAGGAGGGCACCGAATACGAGATCGAGTGCGACCTCATCGTGTCCGCCATCGGCCAGGCCGTGGACTGGACCGGCATGGAGGAGTTCAAGAACGAGCGCGGCATGGCCAAGGCCGACAGGAATTACCAGATCCAGGGCCAGCCCGGGGTGTTCACCGGCGGCGACGTGATGCGCCCGCACCTGCTCACCACCGCCATCGGCCACGGCTGGATCGCCGCCGAGGGCATCGACCGCTACCTCGCTGGTGAGGAGCAGGAGAAGCGCCCGAAGATCGACGTCCACTACTTCGACCTGGTGCGCAAGCTGGTGGAGACCAACCACGCCCCGGAGGAGATCCACGAGCCGCTGCGCGGCACCGATTCCAGCAAGGGTGCGGTGCACAACTACGAGGACCGCTCGGCGCGCTTCATCATCCCCCACGACGACCTGTTCCTGGGCCACTTCGCCTACGTGGCGCGCAACAAGCGCAAGATCACCCACCTCAAGCCGGAGGAGGTGCTGGGCAACTACCAGGAGCGCATCGACAGCTTCTCCGAGCAGGAAGCGGTGGCCGAGGCCAAGCGCTGCATGAGCTGCGGCCTGTGCTTCGAGTGCGACAACTGCGTGGTGTACTGCCCGCAGACCGCCGTGTTCCGGGTGAAGAAGAAGGACGCCACCACCGGCCGCTACGTGGACACCGACTACACCAAGTGCATCGGCTGCCATATCTGCGCCGATGTCTGCCCCACCGGCTATATCCAGATGGGGCTCGGGGAATAAGGCGCAAGGGACAAGGTGCAAGGTTCAAGGCAAACAGGAGCGAGGCGTGAGGCGTAAGACCCGCACCGTGCTGGCCGTGCTCGCGGGCGCCATCGCGCTGGCGGCGGGGCTGACGCCCCTGTTCGCCGGCGGCGGCAGGGAGCCGGCCGGCCGCACGCCGGTGCCGGCGGTGACGGTCGAGAAGAGCCAGGCGGGGGAAAAGTGCGTCCGCGACACCGAGTGGATGCGCCGCAACCACATGACGCTGCTCAAGCACCAGCGGGACGACACCATGTACCTGGGGGTGCGCGGCACCGACGAGGCGCTGCGCGCCTGCATCAATTGCCATGCCGACAAGAAGACCGGTAGCGTCATCGGCAGCGACCAGGCGTTCTGCCAGGGCTGCCACAGCTACGCCTCGGTGAGCCTGGACTGCTGGGACTGCCACAACCCGAAGAACGTCAAGACCGCGGAGGCCAAACCGTGAGCGGGTGCAACGACAGCCGGCGCCAGTTCATGGCGGCCGTGGCCGGCGCCTTCGCAACCCTCACCTTGGCGCCGGGGGTGATCCTGCTGGCCCAGGCCAAGCCCGCCGCCGGCACCGTTTCCGGCGCCCGGCGCTGGGGGCTGCTGATCGACACCAACCAGTGTCCCGAAGGTTGCAGTGAGTGCGTCACCGCCTGCAACACGGAGAACGGCCTGACTGCCCCCACCCGGCCCACGGACGCCCAGTGGATCCGCAAGCTCACCGTCAAGGACCCGAAGACCGGGTTCAGCCGCTCCTTCCCGGTGATGTGCCAGCACTGCGAGCACCCGCCCTGCGTGGACGTGTGCCCGACCGGCGCCTCCTTCAAGCGCGCCGACGGCATCGTCCTGGTGGACCGGCACATCTGCATCGGATGCCGCTACTGCATGATGGCCTGCCCCTACAAGGCGCGCTCCCTGGTGCATGAGCCGCTCACCGACCAGAAGCCCCACGCCCCCCG
>DASTHR010000273.1:0-10751 GCA_035718105.1 Burkholderiales bacterium | reverse complement strand
ACCCTTCACGGTGGCGTCGTTGGCCACCACCACGCACTCCTGCCCGCAGATGCGGCCGATGCCGGTGATGATGCCGGCGCAGGGCACCTCGCCGCCGTACATGTCCCAGGCCGCGAGCTGGGAGAGCTCCAGGAACGGCGAGCCCGTGTCCAGCAGCACGCGGATGCGCTCCCGCGGCAGCAGCTTGCCGCGCTCCTGGTGGCGGCGGCGCGCGCTCTCGCCGCCGCCCTGCTTCACCCGTTCCACCTTCTGCCGCAGGTCCTCCACCAGCGCTTCCATGGCTCCGGCGTTGGCGCGGAACTCGTCCGAGCGCGGATCGAGCCTGCTTTGAATGACGTTCACGGCCGCCCCGCGGTTACCAGCCGCCGGAGGCGAGCCAGCGCTCGACCTGGTCGAGCCGGTCGGCGCCCCAGAACGGCTCGCCGTCCACGAAGAGGTAGGGGGAGCCGAACACGCCGCGGGCGATTGCGCCATCGGTCTCGCGTTTCAGGCGCTCCTTCATCTCCGGTGCGTTGACGGCGGCCAGGGCTTCCGCGGGGTTCAGCCCCGCCGTTGCCGCCAGGTCCGCCGCGACCTCGGGGCTGCCGATGTCCCGATCCTCCGCGAAGTAGGCGCGGTACACCGCCGCCGCCAGGCGCTTTGCCAATGCCGGGTCCCGGTCATGGATCCAGTAGAAGATCCGGGCCGGCGCCTGGGTGGCGATGGGGAATCGGCTGGGCTGGTGGAAAGGAACGCCCCAGAGCCGGGCAAAGCGCGCAATGTCTCGCGCCGAGTAGTCCCACTTGAGCGGCATGGACGCCAGGGGCGCGCCGCCGCTGACCTTGAACACCGCGCCCAGCAGGATCGGCCGCCACAGGGTCTCGCGCCCGTGGCGTGCGGCCAGGTCCTCGATTCGGGTCGAGGCCAGGTAGCCGTAGGGCGAGGAGAAGTCGAAATAGAACTCGATCGGCGCGGGCATTGATTCACCACAGAGGCATAGAGACACCGAGAAGGCAAAAAGCGGTTTTGACCCAGCCGTCCAGGCCCGGCGCATCTGGCCGCGCGTATTCGAGTTGTCCCGCCTCACAGGGTTTTGGCATTGTCCGGTTTTCTCTGTGTCTCGGTGGTTCAATACTCGTTTTCGAGTTCCCGGCCGATGACCAGGCGCTGGATGTCGCTGGTGCCCTCATAGATCTGGGCCACGCGCACGTCGCGGTAGATGCGCTCCACCGGGAAGTCGCTGAGATAGCCGTAGCCGCCGTGGATCTGGATCGCGTCGGAACACACCTTCTCCGCCATCTCCGAGGCATGCAGCTTGGCCATGCAGGCTTCCTTCAGGCAGGGGCGCCCGGCGTCCCTGAGGGCCGCGGCGTGCAGAACCAGTTGCCGCGACGCCTCGATCCGCGTCGCCATGTCCGCAAGCCGGAAGCCCACCGCCTGATGCCCGATGATGGGCTTGCCGAAGGCGCTCCGTTCCTTCGCGTAGCGCAGCGCCGCCTCGAAGGCGGCGCGGGCCATGCCCACGGATTGCGCGGCGATGCCGATACGCCCCGCCTCCAGGTTCGCGAGGGCGATGCGGTAGCCCTCGCCCTCGCGCCCGATCAGGTGGTCGGCGGGGACGCGGCAGTCCTCCAGAACGATCTGGGCGGTGTCCGAGGCGCGCTGTCCCAGCTTGTCCTCCACCCGCGCCACCACGTAACCCGGCGCGCGGGTGGGCACCAGGAAGCAGGAGATGCCGTTCTTTCCCGCGGCCCTGTCGGTCACCGCGAACACGATGGCGGCGTCGCCGTGCTTGCCCGAGGTGATGAACTGCTTCACGCCGTTCAGCACCCAGAATTCGCCGTCGCGCCCCGCTCGGGTGGCCAGGGCCGAGGCATCGGAGCCCGCCTGGGGCTCGGTGAGCGCGAACGCCCCCAGCCACTGGCCGCTGGCGAGGGGCTTGAGGAAGCGCTCCTTCTGCGCCTCGCTGCCGTAGCGCAGCAGGATGCCGCACACCAGGGAGTTGTTGACGCTCATGATGGTGGAGCAGGCGCCGTCCCCGGCGGCGATTTCCTCCACCGCCAGGGCGAAGGAGACGTAATCCGCGCCCGAGCCGCCCCACTCCTCGGGGACCAGCATCCCCATCAGCCCCAGTTCCGCCATTTCCCTCAGGGCGTCGCGGGGGAAGGCGTGGTCGCGGTCCCACCCGGCGGAGAAGGGCGCGATCCGCTCGCGCACGAAGCTGCGCAGCGAATCCCGGATCATCGCCTGCTCGTCGGTGAGCACCATCAGTCCATGAACTCCGCCCTGGTGATCTTCCACTCCTGGGTGCCCACCTGAAGCTGGGAACAGCCGAGCTTGTCGGGCTCGCCGCCGGGCGCCAGCTCGGAGCGGGAGCGGTCGCCGGTGGGTTTGCCCATGAACTGGCGCTCCAGCGTCACCTTGATGCGGCGCGCGGGATGGGTGCTGCGGATCATCACCATGTAACCCTCCCAGCGCACGCAGTTGGCGTCGAAGTCCTTGACGAACTCCACGAAGGCGGCGGGGTCCTCCTGGGCCGGCGCCGCGGCGGGCGCCAGGGCGGCCGCCGCCAGGGCCAGAGCGGCGGCGCGGGGCATCAGCTTGATGTTCATACCAGGTTCCTCCCGGCCCATCGGCTCATTCGGGACGCACGTAGGTCACCGTGTGGTGGGTGAACAGCTTCCCGCTGCGATTATGGCACTCGGCAGTGCCGTAGATGCGCCGCCGCCCCGCCTTCAGGATGCGCGCCGTGCAGTAGACGTGCTCGGCCTTGGCGGGAGCCAGGAAGGCGGTGGTGAGCTCCGAGGTCAGGGCGTCGTACTCCACGCCGAAGCGGGCCTTGATGGCGAGCCACATGGCGCAGTCGGCGGCGGCCATCAGGGAGGGGCCATTGACGATGCCCCCGGGGCGTTCCAGTGACTTGCGGTGCGGCAGCTCCAGGGTGCAGGCGCCGTCGCCGACCCGCAGCACGCGAAAGCCGTAGAAGCGGATGAAGCGCGCCCCGTCAATGACCCGCTGCAGGGCCGCGCGACCGGCCTTGGGCCGCGGGGCAGGTTGCTGGCGTGCGCCGGGGCTCACGACTTCCCGGCCCGGGGGCCGGCAAAGAACCAGATGATCAGGCCCAGCACCGGCAGCACCAGCACCAGCACCGACCAGCCGACCTTGGCGCCCATGCCCGCATTGCTCTGGACGATGTTGATGATGGCCCATACCGCGATGGCGAGGTGCACCAGCCCCCAAAACCCGGATATTTCGAATTTCATTGCAGTTCCCTTCGTGGTTGATAGCCTTGCGCCTATAACCGCTCCACCGCGAGCGCGGTGGCCTCGCCGCCGCCGATGCACAGCGCCGCCACGCCGCGCCTCAGGCCGTGCTTCGCCAGCGCCGCCAGCAGGGTGACCACGATGCGGGCGCCGGAGGCCCCGATGGGGTGGCCCAGGGCGCAGGCGCCGCCATGGATGTTCACCCGGACGTGGGAGAGCCCCAGCTCGCGCATGGCGGCCATGGCCACCACCGCGAACGCCTCGTTGATCTCGTACAGGTCCACGTCGCCGTCGCCCCAGCCGGCCTTTTCCCGCAGCTTGCGGATCGCGCCCACCGGGGCGGTGGTGAACAGCCGCGGTTCCTGGGCGTGGGTGGCGTGGGCGACGATGCGCGCGAGCGGCGAGAGGCCGCGCCGCGTGGCGTCGGACTCTCGCATCAGCAACAGGGCCGCGGCGCCGTCGGAAATGGAACTGGCATTGGCGGCCGTCACCGTGCCGTCCTTGCGGAACGCGGGCTTGAGGGCGGTGATCTTCTCCGGGTTCGCCTTGAGCGGCTGCTCGTCGTCCTTCACCAAGCGTTCGCCGCGGGAGGATTTCAGGACGACCGGCGTGATCTCCGCCGCGAAGCTGCCGTCGCGAATGGCCGTCTGGGCGCGGGTGAGGGAAGTGATGGCGTAGCGGTCCTGCGCTTCCCGGGTGAAGCCGAAGGCGGTGGCGCAGTCCTCGGCGAAGGTGCCCATGAGCCGGCCTTTTTCGTACGCGTCCTCCAGCCCGTCCAGGAACATGTGGTCCTTCACCTCGCCGTGGCCGAGGCGGTATCCGCCCCGGGCCCTGGGCAGGAGGTAGGGGGCGTTGCTCATGCTCTCCATGCCGCCCGCCACCAGGATGTCGGCGCTGCCGGCGCGGATCAGGTCGTGGGCCAGCATCGCCGCCTTCATGCCCGAGCCGCACACCTTGTTGACGGTGGTGCAGCCGGCGGAGAGCGGCAGTCCGGCGCCCAGGGCCGCCTGGCGCGCCGGCGCCTGGCCCTCGCCCGCCGGCAGCACGTTGCCCATGAACACCTCCTGTACCTCGGCCGGGGCGATGCCGGCGCGCTCCACCGCCGCCCGGATGGCGGCGGCGCCCAGCTCCGGCGCGGAAAGGGGTGCGAGCTCGCCCATGAAGCCCCCCATGGGGGTGCGCGCCGCCGACACGATCACGACGCTCTCCATGCTCACTGCTCGGCTTGCCTGGCCATCTTCGCCAGCACGTCCCGGTAATTGGGCATCACCTCGGCGGGGGAGGAGACCACCAGGTCGAGGTCGCGCAGCAGGCCGTCCTTCAGGCCATACACCCACCCGTGCAGGGTGAGTTCCTGGTCCCGGGCCCAGGCGTCCTGGATCACCGTGGTGCGCGAGACGTTCACCACCTGCTCCAGCACGTTGAGTTCGCACAGCCGGTCATGGCGCCTGTTTTCGTCGGGGATGGCCGCCAGCAGCTGCTGGTGCCTGGTATTGACCGCCTCCACCTGGCGCAGCCAGTTGTCCGCCAGCCCGACACGGGCGCCCGACATCGCCGTCCGCACCCCGCTGCAGCCGTAGTGGCCGCAGACGATGACATGCTTGACCTTGAGCAGGTCCACCGCGAACTGCAGCACCGACAGGCAGTTGAGGTCGGTTTGCACCACCAGGTTGGCGACGTTGCGGTGGACGAACAGCTCCCCGGGCGCCAGACCCACGATCTCGTTGGCGGGAACGCGGCTGTCGGCGCAGCCGATCCAGAGGTACTGCGGCGCCTGCTGGCCCGTGAGCTTGGAGAAGAACTGCGGGTCGTCGCGTACCATGCGGTCGGCCCAGGCGCGGTTGTTGACGAACAGGCGGTGGAGGTCTCTCATGAGGCGGGGTCAGCGGGTTTCGGCGAAAAGCTCGCGGCCAATTGCATCGGCCGGTATTCCGGCGTGCCTTGAGGTATCTGGTCTCGGCCGCCGCATGCGCGGCTTAACCCTCGCTGCGCTCGGGTTAGCCTCGCCCGATCGCTGCTTTTCAGAAATCATGCGGTCTCCTGGAACAGTTCCCGGCCGATCAGCATGCGCCGGATTTCCGAGGTGCCGGCACCGATCTCGTACAGCTTGGCATCGCGCAGCAGGCGGCCGGTGGGGTAGTCGTTGATGTAGCCGTTGCCGCCGAGGCATTGTATCGCCTCCAGGGCCATCCACGTGGCCTTCTCCGAGGCGTAGAGGATGGCGCCGGCGGCGTCCTTGCGCGTGGTCTCGCCGCGGTCGCAGGCGGCGCCCACGGCGTACACATAGGCACGGCAGGCGTTGAGGGTGGTGTACATGTCCGCCAGCTTCCCCTGCATGAGCTGGAACTCGCCGATGGGCCGTCCGAACTGCTCCCGCTCGTGCAGGTAGGGCAGCACCGCGTCCAGGCAGGCCTGCATGATGCCCAGGGGGCCGCCGGCCAGCACCGCACGCTCGTAGTCCAGGCCGCTCATCAGCACCCGCACGCCGTCGTTGACCCGGCCCAGCACGTTCTCCTCCGGCACCTCGCAGTCCCGGAACACCAACTCGCAGGTGTTGGAGCCGCGCATGCCCAGCTTGTCCAGCTTCTGGGCGGTGGAGAACCCCGGGAACGAGCGCTCGATGATGAAGGCCGTGATGCCGTGGGCGCCGTTGCCGGGTCCGGTCCGGGCGTACACCACCAGGGTATCGGCCTCCGGACCGTTGGTGATCCACATCTTGGTGCCGTTGAGAAGGTAGCGGGCGCCCTTGCGCTCGGCCCGCAGCTTCATGGAAACCACGTCGGAGCCGGCATTGGGCTCGCTCATGGCCAGCGCCCCCACATGCTCGCCGGAGATGAGTGGCGGCAGGTAGCGGCGCTTCTGGGCCTCGCTGCCGTTGCGGCGGATCTGGTTCACGCACAGGTTGGAGTGCGCCCCGTAGGACAGCGCCACCGCCGCCGAGGCGCGGCTCACTTCCTCCATGGCCACGATGTGCGCCAGGTAGCCCAGCCCGGCACCGCCGTATTCCTCCTCCACCGTGATGCCCAGCAGCCCCAGGTTCCCCAGCTTGCGCCACAGGTCGGCGGGGAATTCGTTGGCGCGATCGATCTCCGATGCGCGCGGGGCGATCTCCCGGGCGGCGAAGGTCCGCACCGACCCGCGGAGCATGTCCAGGGTCTCGCCCAGGGCGAAGTTCAGGCTTGGATACGGCTGCATCGGTGGTCAGTCGTCGGCATCGGGTTTCTCATCCGCGAACTTCCGGCTTGCCCTTCATGGTCATCAGGGTCTGCAGCAGCGTGGCGCACAGGGATTCGCGCCCGTCCTTGACCACGCTCACGTCGGACCGGGACACCATCAGGCTGCGCCCGGCCTTCAGGAGTTGTCCCCGGGCGATCAGCAGTTCCCCGTCGCCCGGCGCCAGCAGGTTGATCTTGTACTCCACGGTCAGCACCCCGGCGTCCGCCGGCATGAGGGTGTAGGCGGCGTAGCCTCCGGCCGAGTCGCCGATGGTGCCGATCACCCCGCCGTGGAAATAGCCGTGCTGCTGCGACAGCTCGGGTCGGAAGGGCAGCCGGACTTCACAGCGACCCGGTGCCACTACGGCGATCTGCGCACCCAGGAAAGACATCACCCGCTGCCGGGCAAAACTCTCCCGCACGCGGTCCCCGAAATTCGGATCGGCGGGCTGGAAATGGAGCATCCGGTGTTCGCTTTACGTTAACGTCAACCTGCGGGGGTCAGGCCTGCTGCGCCAGGGGTTCGCCCGCCTGTCCCGCCCGCCGCTCCGCATCCTGCAGCAGTTTGCGGCACTGGCCTTCGAAGGCGTTGATCTCGCCGAGGATGGCCTCGATGTCCTCCCGCTGCTGGACCAGTTGCGCCCGGCGCTGGGCCAGCAGATCCAGATACTGCTCGATCTGCGCCTGTTCCCCCTTGGCGGAGTCGTAGATGTCGAACAACTCTCTGATATTGCAGAGGGTAAATCCCAGCCGCTTGCCCCGCAGCGTGAGTTTCAGGCGCACCCGATCGCGGTGGCTGTAGATGCGGCGCTGCCCCTCCCGGCGCGGACACAACAGCCCCTGGTCCTCATAGAAACGGATGGCCCGGGTGGTGACGTCGAATTCCTTTGCCAACTCGGTGATGGTGTAAGTTGA
The DNA here is from genome assembly GCA_035718105.1 of Burkholderiales bacterium. Taxonomy (GTDB): domain Bacteria; phylum Pseudomonadota; class Gammaproteobacteria; order Burkholderiales; family UBA6910; genus UBA6910. Next base: position 3,379 of record DASTHR010000273.1, on the reverse strand, counting down.
CTTTTTCACAGGGAGAAGCGACGCTTCAGTGTGACGGTGACGCCAAAATCATAGTTGCCTTTTACGTAAACGTAAAGACGAGATGTCCCGATCCAGCGCAGCCGGAGTCCGCATCCACCATCGCGAAGCCAATACGTCCCCGGCGGCCCTGAGCTATCCCTTCGAGTCCGTTCCTGGCCCGGGGGAGGCGCTGGAGGTGGCCCGGGGGATCCACTGGGTCCGCATGCCCCTGCCTTTCGCCCTGGACCACATCAACCTCTGGGTGCTGGAGGACGGCGAGGGCTGGACCCTGGTGGATGCGGGCTACGCCCTGGACACGGTGAAGGGGCTCTGGGAGCAGGTCAGCGCCCGCCTGCTCCGGAGCCGACCGGTCAGGCGCATCATCGTCACCCACTATCACCCGGACCACGTGGGCCTCGCCTCATGGCTGGCGCAGCGGTTCAACGCTCCCGTGTGGATGACCGAGGCCGAGTACCTCACCGCCCACGCGGTATGGACCGGGCTGGCCGGCTACGAGCGCGACGCGGTGCTGGCGCTGTTCCGCTCCCATGGTCTGGACGAGAAGTATCTCGGACTGTTTTCGGCGCGGGAAAGCGCCTACAAGCGAGGGGTGCCCGGCCTCCCGGGCTGCTTCCGGCGCATCATCGACCGCGACGAGATCGAGATCGGGGGTCGCGTGTGGACAGTGGTGGAAGGCCATGGGCACTCGCCGGAGCACGCGGCGCTGCACTGCGCGGAGCTGGGCGTGTTCATCTCCGGCGACATGGTGCTGCCGCGGATCAGCACCAACGTCAGCGTCTGGGCCAAGGAGCCGGAAGGAGATCCCCTGGGGCTGTACCTGGAGTCCCTTTCCCGCTATCGCGACCTGCCCGGCAATACCCGGGTGCTGCCCTCCCACGGCCGGGTGTTCCACGGCCTGCACCGGCGGATCGAGGACCTGGAGGCGCATCATGCGGAGCGCCTGCGCCTGGTGCGGGAGGCCTGCGCCGACCCGAAGAGCGCGGCGGAGCTGATGCCGGTGCTGTTCAACCGGGAGCTGGACGCGCACCAGGTGTTCTTCGCCATCGGCGAGGCCATTGCCCACCTCAACCGCCTGTTGCGGCGCGGCGAGGTGGAGCGCATCCTCGGCGGGGACGGGGTTTTCCGCTTTGCGGCGGCGCAGTGAGCCATACGGAAAGCGGTGCCCGGCATGTATAATCTGAACCCATTTTTCTGGTTTCTTGGGAGCAACGGCGTGTCCAACAAGAGTCCGCAGGAACAGGAAGTGCAGGTGCCCGATCCGGTGGCGATGGCCCAGACGTTCGGGGATATCGCCACCCGCAGCAGCCAGATCCTCACCGAATTCGTGAAGCGCCAGTCCCGGGGCGGTAGCCTGGGCATGGCCGACGAGCTGGGGGTGGCCAAGGCCTTCATGGACATGGCCGCCAAGCTGATGATGGACCCGGTGAAGCTGGCGCAGGCCCATGTCGGGCTGTGGCAGGACTACATGAACCTGTGGTCGTCCTCGGTGATGCGCATGTTCGGCCACAATCCGGATCCGGTGGCCCAGCCCGCCAAGACCGATAAGCGCTTCAAGCACGAGGCCTGGGAGGACAGCTTCGTTTTCGACTACATGAAGCAGTCCTACCTCATCGCCGCCCGCCACCTGCACAACGCGGTGGCCGGCGTGGAGGGCCTGGACGACGCGACCTCGAAGAAGGTCAACTTCTTCACGCGCCAGTACATCGACGCCATGTCCCCCACCAACTTCGTGCTCACCAATCCCGAGGTGTTCAACGAGACGGTGAAGAGCGGCGGGCAGAACCTGCTCAAGGGCTTCTCCAACCTGCTGGAGGACATCGAGCGCGGCGACGGCCAGCTGCGCATCCGCATGACCGACCACAGCGCCTTCAAGCTCGGCGAGAACATCGCCACCACGCCCGGCAAGGTGGTGTACCAGAACGAGCTGATGCAGCTGCTGCAGTACACGCCCACCACGGAGACCGTGTACAAGCGGCCGCTTATGATCATCCCGCCCTGGATCAACAAGTTCTACATCCTGGACCTGCGGGACAAGAACTCCTTCATCAAGTGGGCGGTGGACCAGGGCCACACCGTGTTCGTGCTGTCCTGGGTGAACCCGGACGCCGAGCACGCCAAGATGAACTTCGAGGACTACCTGCGCCTCGGCCCCCTGGACGCCATCACCCAGATCGAGAAGGCCACCGGAGTGGGCGAGGTGGACGCCATCGGCTACTGCCTGGGCGGCACGCTGCTCGCCTGCGCCCTGGGTTACTTCGCGTCCAGGGGCGGAAAGTGCCCCATCGCCAGCGCCACCTTCTTCACCACCATGATCGACTTCTCCGAGGCCGGCGAGCTGGAGGTGTTCCTCGACGACGAGACCATCAGCTCCCTGGAGAAGCGCATGGAGAGCCGCGGCTACCTGGAGGGCTCCGAGATGGCGAGCACCTTCAACATGCTGCGCGCCAACGACCTGATCTGGTCCTTCGTGGTGAACAACTACCTGTTGGGGAAGGACCCGTTTCCCTTCGACCTGCTGCACTGGAACTCGGACTCCACCCGCATGCCGGCGGCGATGCACAGCTATTACCTCAGGAACTTCTACCTGAGGAACCTGCTGAAGGATCCCGCGGGCGTGACCCTGCTGGGGGAGACCATCGACCTGACCCAGGTGCGCACTCCGGCCTACTTCATCTCCACGGTGGAAGACCACATCGCGCCCTGGAAGTCCACCTACATGGGCGCCACCCTGTTCTCGGGCCCGGTGAAGTTCGTGCTGGGCGGCTCCGGCCACATCGCCGGCGTGATCAACCCGCCGGTGGCGAACAAGTACGGCTACTGGACCAACCCGCAGCTGCCCGCCGAGGCGGACGCCTGGTTCCAGGGCGCCGACCAGAACGAGGGCTCCTGGTGGACCGACTGGAACAAGTGGGTTGGGGAATACGCCGGCGAGCAGGTCCCGGCCCGCGTGCCGGGCAAGGGCAAGCTCAAGGCGCTGGAGGACGCGCCCGGCTCCTACGTCAAGCTCTCCATCAACACCAGCAAGCCCAAGGCCTGATTTGGAATCCGCTCCAGCGAAAACGCCACGGCATGCCGTGGCGTTTCTGTTTAGTGCGGCGCTTGCCGCGAACTCACTCCTCCGTGGCGCTGAACAGGTACAGGGCCTTGAGCAGGTCGGTGGGCTTGAAGGGGGCGAACCAACGGTCGAAGATGCCGACGATGTCGCCGCTGGCGTAGGTGTGGGCCAGGCCGCGGTTCACGGCGAGGCGGAAGTCCGGGTCGCCGCGGTGCAGGGCAAAGGCGTAGGGCTCGATGGAGAACTCCTCGCCCAGCAGCGCGAAGCGGCCGCCGGTTTTGTCCCGCGCCACCAGTCCCACCA
>DASTHR010000272.1:0-6729 GCA_035718105.1 Burkholderiales bacterium | reverse complement strand
TCCTCGCCGCATAGTGCCTTGCGCACCAGGGTAATGTGGGCCTCGAAGGGCCGCGCGTCGAAGCGGAAGCGCGCCTGCCGCAGCGCCGCCTCCAGCCTGTCGACCAGTTCCAGGGTCTCGGCCGGCGTGCGAATCGGCCCCGCCCAGGCCACCCGGTTGCGCCGGAACCAGCCCAGCCGCTCAACCGGCAGCACATGACCGGGCGCCCGCACGGTGGCCGCTGCATCCCGCAGGGGATGCAGGCGGTTGCGCTGCACGTCCCCGAGAAACGCCAGCGTCAGGTGCAGATTTTCCTGGCGTGTGATGCGGCCGCCGCAGGCGCCGTGCAGCAGCTTGCCCGCCCGGGCCAACTCCTGGCGCACGGCCTCGTCCGGCCACAGGGCGAAGAACACCCGCGCCGTGACGGAGGCAACGGGTTCGGGATCCATGTCACAAGGGCTCGATCAACGCCACCGCCTCGGCGACGATGCCCTCGCCGCGCCCGACATAGCCCAGGCCTTCGCTGGTCTTGGCTTTCACGTTGACGGCGGCGGCCGGGATTCCGAGGTCCGCGGCGATGTTGGCCACCATGGCGGCGGCGTGGGGGGCGATGCGCGGCGCCTGCGCGATCACCGTGGCATCCACGTTGGCGACGCGCCAGCCCGCCTCCCGCAGCATCCCCGCCACCTGTCGCAGCAGTCCGCGGCTGTCGGCGTCCCTCCAGCGCGGGTCCCGGTCGGAGAAATGGCGCCCGATGTCGCCCAGGGCCGCCGCGCCCAGCAGCGCATCGCAGATCGCATGCAAAAGCACGTCGGCGTCGGAGTGCCCGAGCAGACCCTTGTCGTGGGGGATCTCCACGCCTCCGATCACCAATCGCCGTCCGGCCACCAGCCTGTGCACGTCGAACCCCTGCCCGATTCTCATGAGAGCCCCGTTTCCGTTTCCATGCTGCGCAGGATCAGCTCGGCGAGCGCGAGGTCCTGGGGTACCGTCACCTTGATGTTGCGGGTCTCTCCCCGCACCAGTCGCGGCCGCAGGCCCAGCGCCTCCACCGCGCCGGCCTCGTCCGTGACGCCGGTACCCGCGTGCGCCAGCGCCCGCAGCAGCAACCCGCGCCGGAACATCTGCGGCGTCTGCGCCTGCCAGATCCGGTCGCGGGGCACCGTTTGCAGCACCCTGCCGTCTTCGCCGCCGCGCTTCAGGGTGTCGGCGGCTGGCACTGCCAGCAGCCCGCCCACGTCGTCCTGGGCCAGCGCCGACATCATTGCCTCCAGCGCCGCCCGGGACAGGCAGGGCCGCGCGGCGTCGTGCACCAGCACCCAGTCCTGGTCGGCGACGCCCGACGCGGCGCGCAGGCCGTTGGCCACGCTCTCGGCGCGGGTGGCGCCACCGCAGGCCAGGGGCACCACCTTGGGCGAAACGGCATTCCAGTCCTGGGCGCGACCGAAATCATCCCCCGGCGCGAGCACCAGGAACACGCTCTGGATGGCGGGAGCCCCCGCCAGGGCCCTTAGCGCGTAGTGGATCATGGGCCGTCCGGCGAGGGAGAGGTACTGCTTCGGCGTGCCCTCGCCCATGCGCGAGCCGGTGCCCGCGGCGGGCACCAGGGCGAACATGCTTGTCATGGCGCGATTCTAGCAAAAGCGGCCGGCGCACCCGGACGGCTGTGCCAAAATGAAATCGTGAAAATACAACAGCTCGGCATGGAGCGGGCGCTGGCCAGCCTGAACAGCGGCCCGGATGGTCTCTCCGCCTTCGAGGCACGGCGCCGGCTTCGGGAGTTCGGCCCGAACCGGGTGGAGGCGGTAGCGCGGGATTCCCTGTGGTTGCGCTTCGCCCGGGAGTTCATTCATTTTTTCGCCCTCATCCTCTGGATCGCCGCCGGGCTCGCCTTCTACGCCGAATGGAATGATCCCGGAAAGGGCATGGGCACCCTGGGTGCGGCCATCATCGGGGTGATTTTCGTCAACGGAGTGTTCTCCTTCTGGCAGGAATTCCGCGCCGAGAAGGCATTGGCGGCGCTGCGCAACCTGCTGCCGCCACAGGTCACGGCGCTGCGCGACGGGCAGGCGCTGCGGCTCCCGGCGCAGGACCTGGTGCCCGGAGATCTGATCCTGTTGGAGGCCGGCGACAACATTCCGGCGGACTGCCGCCTGGTGCAGGCGTTCGGCGTGCGCGTGAACAACGCCAACGTGACCGGCGAATCGCTGCCCAAGGCGCGCACCTCGGAACCGAGCGCGGAGGAGGACCTGTTGCGGGCAAAGAACCTGTTGCTGGCGGGCACGGCGATGGTTTCGGGGAACGCCCGCGCCCTGGTGTTTGCCACCGGGATGCACACCGAGTTCGGAAAGATCGCCCACCTCACCCAAACCGGTCGCGAGCACGCCACGCCATTGCAGCGGGAAATCACCCGCCTGTCGCGGGTCGTGGCGGGAATCGCGACGGCGCTTGGCGCGGTGTTCTTCGTCATTGGTCAGTTCCTTGGCCTCCCCTTCTGGGAGAATTTCATCTTCGCCATCGGCATCATCGTGGCCAACGTCCCGGAGGGCCTGCTGCCCACGGTGACGCTGTCGCTGGCCATGGCCACCCAGCGCATGGCGAAGCGCAACGCTCTGGTCCGCCACCTTCCCGCGGTGGAGACCCTGGGGGCCGCGACCGTGATCTGCACCGACAAGACCGGAACCCTCACTCTGAACCGCATGGCGGTGAAGCAGGTGTTCTTGCCCGACGGTCCCCGCGGGCCGGGCTTCGACAGCGGCGCCGGCGGCGGGCACCGCCGCTTCCTGGAGGCGGCGCTGCATTGCCAGAACCTGCGGGAGGTGAACGAGAACGGAATCGCGCGGGCCCGCGGCGATCCCATGGAAGTGGCCCTGGCGGAAATGGCACGCCCCGCGCTGGGAGTCGCGGGCGTCACGCCGAGAACCGACGAGCTGCCTTTCGACGCCGACCGCAAGCGCATGTCCACGGTGCACGCCACGCCGGAGGGATTGACGCTCTACTGCAAGGGGGCACTGGAGCTGATGCTGCCGCTGTGCTCGGCGGTGGAGACCGCCGGCGGCCCCGCGCCCCTCACGCCGCAATGGCGCGAGCGCTTCCTCGGCGCGCAGGAAGCGATGGCGCAACAGGGGCTGCGGGTCCTCGCCCTCGCCTGGCGCAGACTGCCCGAGGGGCTGGACCGGGAGCAGTGGGAGCGCGACCTGGTGCTCACGGGACTCGCCGGCCTGGAGGATCCCCCGCGCCCCGAGGTGCCGGATGCCATCCGCCGCTGCCGGGAGGCCGGCATCAAGGTGATCATGGTGACGGGGGACCATCCCCACACCGCCCGGGCCATCGCCCGGGAGATCGGCCTGGTGCGGTCCGCGGACCCGGTGGTGATCACCGGTGACGAACTGCGGCGCATGGCCGGGTCCGAGCTTCAACTGGCGCTCGACGCACCGGAAATCCTGTTTGCGCGGGTAGCCGCGGACCAGAAAATGATCATCGTCCAGGCGCTGCGGCGCAAGAAGCAGGTGGTGGCCGTGACCGGCGACGGCGTGAACGACGCACCCGCCCTGCGCCGTGCCGACATCGGTATCGCCATGGGGGGCAATGGCACCGACGTGGCCCGGGAGGCCGCGGACATCGTGCTCCTCGACGACAACTTCGCGAGCATCGTGAACGCGGTCGAGGAGGGCCGTACGGTTTACCAGAACATCCGCAAGTTCATGACCTACATCCTGACCTCCAATGTCCCCGAGATCGTGCCCTACCTCGCCTTCGTGGCGCTGCGCATCCCCCTGCCCCTGACGGTGATCCAGATCCTGGCGGTGGATCTGGGCACGGACATGGTGCCGGCCCTGGCCCTGGGTGCAGAAAAGCCCGAGCCGGACAGCATGCGGCGCCCGCCGCGGGCGCGCCGCGAGCGGCTGCTGGACTGGCAGCTCCTCGGCCGCGCCTACCTGTTTCTCGGTGCGATGGAGGCTGTCGCTGCCATGGCGGCGTTCTTCTTCGTGCTCAACCAGGGCGGTTGGAGCTACGGGGATCCGCTGGGCACGCTCGACCCGCTTTACCTGCAGGCCACCACCGCGTGCCTCGCCGCCATAATCTCGATGCAGGTGGTCAACGTGTTCCTGTGCCGCCACCCCACGGAGTCGGCCTTCCGCTTCGGCCTGTTTTCGAATCGCCTGCTCCTCCTCGGCATCGCCGTGGAAGTCGCCCTGATCCTCGCCATCGTGTACACGCCCTGGGGCAACGCCGTTTTCGGCACGGCCCCGCTCGAGGCGAAGGTCTGGCTCTACATGCTGCCCTTCGCGTTGGCGATGCTGGGGCTGGAAGAACTGCGCAAGCTCATTGCCCGGCGCTTGGCCCGGAAACGCTAGCGCCCCTCACCTTTTTGGTGCATTGCATCAGGCGCGGCCCCAAACCCGTGCCAAATTACCGGTTCAGTCCATTGTTTTTGCTTGATTTTAGACTGGCCCCAAAGTTGCTTCCCGGAAACAGTGAGACCGGCTGCGGCCCGCAGTCCGGCTGAGCCTTGAAATCTGGAACCATGCCAGGACACTTGCCGGACAACTTGGAAATCGGGGAAATGCTCGCCATGCTGACCGTGGTGGGCGCGATGTACGCCGTCGTCGTGACCCTGATGCTGCTGATCGCGGAGCCGCGCAATCAAATGCCGCGCTGGCTGCGGGAAAACCTGGTCCGCATTTTCGCAATCCTGCGCCCGCGCCGCTGAGCCGTCCCGGCGCCCCGGCCACCGCGGTGTAAACTTCGGATTTTTCCGAATCGCAACGCCATGAATCCTCCCGCGCACGGCGCCATGCGGGTCATCGAGATCCGGCGACCGGGCCCGCCCGAGGTGCTGGCACCGGCCCGTCGTCCCCTCCCCGAACCCCGCCCCGGCGAGGTTCTGATCCGCGTCGCCGCCGCGGGCGTGAACCGCCCCGACGTGCTCCAGCGCAAGGGGCTTTATCCGCCGCCGCCGGGCGCGTCCGATTTGCCCGGGCTGGAAGTCGCCGGGGAGGTGACAGCCGCCGGCGCCGCGGTTTCCCTCTGGAAAACCGGCGACCGGGTCTGCGCCCTGGTCAATGGCGGCGGTTATGCGGAATACGTGACTGCCCCCGAAACCCAGTGCCTGCCGATTCCGGCGGGACTCAGCGCGATAGAGGCGGCCTCGCTGCCGGAGACCTACTTTACGGTCTGGACCAACGTCTTCGAGCGCGCCCGGCTGGGCCCCGGCGAGACCCTGCTGGTTCAGGGGGGCAGCAGCGGCATCGGCGTCACGGCGATCCAGCTGGGGCGCGCCTTCGGCCACCGGGTGCTTGCCACTGCGGGGAGCGCGGAGAAATGCGCCGCGTGCGAGTCGTTGGGCGCCGAGCGCTGCATCAATTACCGCAGCGAGGATTTCGTGGCAGTGGCGAGGGCGGCCACCGGGGGGCGCGGCGTCGACGTGATCCTGGACATGGTGGGCGGGGACTATGTGGCGCGCGAACTGCAGGCGCTTGCCGACGATGGCCGGCTGGTGCTGATCGCCTTCCTGGGCGGCTCGAAGCTGAACCTGGACCTGATGCCGCTGATGCTGCGCCGGCTGACCATCACCGGCTCCACCCTGCGGTCGCGGCCCGTGGAAGCGAAGGCCCGCATCGCGGCGGCGCTGCGGGAGAAGGTGTGGCCGCTGTTCGAATCCGGCGCCATCCGGCCGGTGGTCCACGCCACGTTCCCGCTCGAGGACGCGGCGCAGGCGCACGCCCTGATGGAAGCCAGCACCCACATCGGGAAGATCGTGCTCTCGGTGGCGTGAGTGCCGGGCGGAGGTCTTACTGGAGGCCTGCGGGGCAAAGCCCGGTAGGGAGATTCGCCGGCGGACGCCGGCGCAGCAGCCCCAGGTCCGCTCTGGCCGATACCCGGTCGGCGAAATGCAGGTTGCGGCTCACTTCCTCAAGGTAAAGGTTCTGGCCGCCGAAGTGGGCTTCCGCATAGCGGTACATGCCGCCGAGATGCTCCTCCAGACGCCGCATGGCGCCGCGGCAGAACGTCGGGGTCTTCACCACCAGGTCCTGGGCGGACCCGAAGACCACCATCTCGCTGCCGTCCTCCATCCGTCGCCGCGCCACGCCCCCCAGAACGAACTCCGGATAGAGCCGGTCGCGGCATTTCTCCAGGTAACAGCGATCGGACATCTGGGCGATGAGGTCCGCCGAACCGAGCAGGTTGCCCACCATCCGGTACTGCGGGTCGCGGAGCCGGATGCGCTCCACCGGCAGCTCGTAGCCCGTGAAATGGATGACCTGGGCGGCGACGTGCGCCCAGTCCTCCATTCCCATGCGCGGCAGGTAGTCCCGCAGGAATTTTGCGCCGCGACTCACGTGGGTCAGGGTGTACTCGGCGCCGTTGGCGTGGCGCGTGTCCTTTTCGCGCCGGATGTAGCCGCAGTCATGCAGCAGGGCGCACGCCACGCCGACCAGGAACAGTTCCTCACCCAGGGAAGGGCGGCTCACGGTCCAGGAGCGCTCGTAGCCGTCCATCAGCCGCGCCATCGCCAGGGTCACATCCATCACGTGCTGGAGGTCGTGGTACCAGGTGTCGCAGGCAAGGTAGCCGGGATAATCACCGCGGTACAGGCGCACCGCATCGGCGAAAAAGCGGTCAATGCGGTCCGCCAGCGAGTCGTCGTAGAGCTCGATGAAAATGCGCCGCACCTCGGTGCCGACCGCCACCGGGTCGGTGGTGTCCACAAGGTTGGTGACATCGAACTCGCTGCGGCGCAGTTTC
>DASTHR010000271.1:0-2225 GCA_035718105.1 Burkholderiales bacterium | reverse complement strand
CGCCTCGTGAAACGCTAGAGCACGCGGGAATACAGCAGCGCATCCTCGCGCCCGGACTGCCCGTGTCTCCGACAGCCCGCAACGCCTTCGCCAACGATGGCATGTCGTAGTCGCCGGGATTCAGCCCCTGGGTGCGCGCCTCGGAGAGCACGGATATCACCTGCGCTGCCTCGGCGCGCGGCCGGCCGTCACGGAACCAGACGGGCGCATAGGCGGCGGGCTCGTAGAATCGGCGCATTTCTGCGGCCAGGGCGCCGAATTCGGGCCGCGCCAGCGCCGGATTGCGTCCCTCGGCGACAATGGCCCGCAGGTGCGCGGCCGCGTCCTCGGGTGTGGGGAACCCCGTCCCAGGCAGCAGCAACAGCAGGGCCGAAACGATCCCGGCGAGGCGACGAAGCGGGCTCATGCGACCGGGATTCAGGAGAGCAGGAACTCCCGCACCGGGGCGACCTGGTCCTCGGACATCAGCATCGGGGCATGGCCCACGCCGGGGAACTCCACCACCTTGGCGCCCGGCCCGCGTTTCTGCATCTGCCGCGCGGTCTCGTGGGACAGCAGGTCGGAGTCCAGGCCGCGCAGCACGAGGGTCGGGCATTTCACCTGCTCCCACAGCCCCCACAGGTCGATGTCGGCGAGGGCCAGGCTCTTAAGCGGCAGGGCGATGTCGGGGTCGTAATGGAAGCCGAAGCTCCCGTCGTCCAGGCGGCGGTGGCTGTGCAGTGCCATGTGTCGCCACTGCTCCGCGGTGAGGGGTCCGAAGGGGGCGTGGATCCTGCGCAACTGCGCTTCAAAGGATTCCAGGCTGTCGAAGCGCAGGTCGCGCCCCACGTACTCGCCAATACGCACCAGGGCGGCGGCGGGGATCAGGGGGCCGATGTCGTTCACCACCAGGCGGCGGATGGGGGAGTTTTCCCGGGCCGCCACCATCATGCCGATCAGCCCGCCCATGGAGGTGCCCACCCAGTCCACGACCGGGTTCCTGCGGGCGCCGACGATGCGCCGCACCAGGCCCCGAAACCCCCCCGGGGACACCGGCGCCGTCACCCGCGCCAGCAGCGTGACGGCGTCGGCCACGTACAGGGGATAGCCGTAGTCCTCCTTTTTCGCCAGCCAGTCGCTGCCGCCCCGGCCGGCCACGTCCAGGCAAACCACGCGGCAATCCTTCGCCATGGCCTGGGCGAAATAATCAAAATCCCGGCTGTTCCGGGTCAGGCCGTGGACGCAGACCACCACGTGCGCGTGATCCGGATCACCCCATTCCCGGTAGCTCAGGCGGTGCAGGCCGATGGAATCGAGGCCAACGTAACTGTATGTCTTCAAAGGAATTGGGATCGGGTCTGGAGGGGTTTGCGGGATTATATCAGCGGAGTTCCGCACTCCCGGGCCTTATTAGGGTTGTCTGATGAAACTAATCAGGACTAGAATAGTCCTAATTGCGCCGGATAACGAGGCAACCCATGTTGCGCATGAGCAAGATGACGGATTACGGGACCGTGGTGATGACCTACCTCGCCCGGGAGCCGGAGCGAGTCCACAACGCCCAGGAAGTGGCGGCCAATGTTCACGTGCCTCCGGCAACGGTGAGCAAGATCCTCAAGATCCTGGCCCGGGGCGAATTGCTGACGCCCCAGCGCGGGGCCAAGGGTGGCTACATGCTGGCGCGCCCGCCCGCCCGCATCACCGTGGCGGACATATTGGATGCCATGGAGGGGCAGCCGGTGGGACTCACCGAGTGCGCGTCATCCCCCGGGGCCTGCGTGCAGGAGTCGTCCTGCTCGGCGCGGGGAAGCTGGCAGCGGATCAACGATGCCATCCGCGACGCCTTGGAAGGGGTGACCCTGGAGCAGATGGCGACGCCGGTTTACCCGGTGGACGTTTCCGGATTGCGCCGCGGCAGGCAGGCGGCGGCTTGAAGTTTTTCCACGGAGAAGACAGACGATGACTGGAGTTGCACAGAGGCTCGACGAGATCATCAGCCAGGAATACAAGCATGGCTTCGTGACCGACATCGAGACCGACGAGATCCCCAAGGGGCTCAGCGAGGAGGTCATTCGCATCATCTCGCGCAAGAAGAACGAGCCGGAGTTCATGCTGGAGTGGCGGCTCAAGGCCTTCCGCCACTGGCTCGGCATGACCCCGCCGGACTGGGCGCACGTGCATTACCCGCCCATCGACTACCAGGACATCGTCTATTACTCGGCGCCCAGGCTGAAGGCCGACGGGCC
>DASTHR010000270.1:0-2913 GCA_035718105.1 Burkholderiales bacterium | reverse complement strand
GCGGGGGAGGCGAGGGCGGACTGGAACAGGCCGGCGGCGCCGGTGGCGGCGGCGGCGAGGAGCCAGCCCGCGGGGCCCCGGTCGTAGCGCAGGTACTCCTGGTACGCGAAGTCCTCTCCGTAGCGCTCGCCCCAGTCCTTGTACAGCGCGGCGCTGCGGCGCACGACCCGGGTGTTGATGGGTCCCATGAAATACGGCCCGACCCAGGCGCCGATGGCTTCGTCATAGGAAATCCACTCGGGGTCGCGGTTGCGCTCGATTTCCCGCCGGGAGTGGCGCCCGGGGCTGAGCAGGAACGGGTCGCGGAAGCGCGCCGCCTGGCCGGAGTCCTGCAGGTTCAGCGCGCTGGCCAGCGTGCCGCCGTTGAAGCCGCCGCGCATCCGGTAATAGGCCTTCACCTCGACGCAGCCGGTGCCATGGCGCTCCCGCAGATGGCGCATGACCAGCCAGGCGCCCAGGTCCGAGGGCACGGAGTCGAAGCCGCAGCAGGGGATGAGGCGGGTGCCGCCGGCGGTCGCGCGGGCGTGGTGGCGCTCGATCAGGTCGCGCACCCAGGGGGTTTCGCCCGTGATGTCGGCGTAGTGGGTGCGGTGCGCGACGCAGGCTTCCACCAGCGCGCCGCCGTGGAGCGCGAACGGGCCGGCGGTGCTGATCACCACCCGCGCGCGGGCGGCGAGGTCTCCCAGCGCCCGGTGGTCGGCGGCCTCGGCGACCAGGATGTCCGCCTTGGCGCCGGCCGCCTCCCGCGCCGCATCCAGCTTCCCGCGGTCGCGGCCCGCCATCGCCCAGCGCAGAGCGCTGGCGTGGCGCGCGAGATACGCCGCCGCCTGGCGGCCGGTGAAGCCGCTGGCGCCGTAGAGCACCAGGTCGTAGTCGCGACGAATCACGGACGAATTTCCTGCGTGGCAGTGTTGCGATGGCGGCGCGGCCGGTCAAGTCCTGCGACCGCTCATGCGGGACGGGTCGGGTTCAGTTTGCGCCTTGAGTGGACTATAGTGCCTCCTTTACCGACTTCAGGAGGCCCGGCCTATGAGCAACAAGGGCTTGTGGTTGTTGGTGCTGATCGCCGCGATTGGCGCGGGCGGTTACCTGTATTGGCAGCAGGGCGCGAAGCAGTCGCCGGCGCCGCCCCCCGCGCCGCCGGTGGCGGAGAAACCCGCGGAGCCGCCCGCGTCCGCGGGACCGGAGCATCCCATCGCCGAAACCGAGAAGGTGGCGCTGCCGGCGCTGGACGAGAGCGACGCCACGCTGGTGGTGGCGCTCTCGGGGGTGATCGGGCAGAAGGCGGTGGCGAATTTCTTCCACATCACCGGCATGGTGCGCCGCTTCGTGGGCGCCGTGGACAACCTGCCGCGGGAGAAGGTGGCGCAGAAGCTGATGCCGTTGAAGCCCACCGCGGGCCGCTTCGCGGTCTCCGGCGAGGGCGACGAGGCGGTGCTGAGCCCGGAGAACTACCGCCGCTACGCGCCGGCGATGAAGGTGCTGGAGGCGGCGGATGCCCGCAAGCTGGTGGCGGTGTACGCGCACTTCTATCCCCTGTTCCAGCAAGCCTACGCCGAGCTGGGATACCCGAACGCGTATTTCAACGACCGCCTGGTGCAGGTGATCGACCACCTGCTGGCGGCTCCTTCGGCGCGCGCGCCGGTGCGGCTCGCGCGGCCCAAGGTGATGTACCAGTACGCCGACCCCGAACTGGAATCGCTCTCCGCCGGGCACAAGATCATGGTGCGCATCGGGCCCGAGAATGCCGAGAAGGTGAAGTCCAAGCTGCGTGAGCTGCGCGCCGAGCTGACCGTTCGCCCGATGGCGCCGGAGGCGAGGAATCAGGACACCCCGACCAGCGGGAAGCCATGAGTCACAAGCACGAAGCGCTGCTGCGCACCTTGTTCCAGGATCCCGTCAGCGGCAACATCCACTGGCGCGAGATCGAGTCGCTGCTGCATCACGTGGGCGCCGAGGTGGAGCAGCTCTCGGGGGCGCGCATCCGGGTGGTGCTGAACGGAGTGGAGGGGATACTGCACCGGCCGCATCACAGCAACGTGCTGGACCGGGCGCTGGTGAAGCAGGTGCGGGAATACCTGGCCCACGCCCGCTGCACGCCCTCCATGTACGAGCAGGGGCGTTAGGTCCGGCTTGTGGGTCCGGCTTCAGCCGGACAACGCCATTGCGGGTGGCGCCGGGAAGGAAATCGGCGGAGACTGGGATGCATGGAGCCGCCATGACCCGCATCCGTCCTTCCGACGTCCGGGGCGCAAGCCGCTTGGCGGTGGACGCCATCACCGCCGTCACCGAACTGGTGGAGGCGATGCACCGGACCATTGCCCGCGGCCCGGCGGGCGCTCATCAGACGCCCCGGACCGAAGGTATTCCGGGACTGGTTTACCGGAGCGTTCGCGGCGTGACTCGCGTGCTCGGCGCGGGAGTTGACCTCGCCCTTGCTCCCCAGACGGGGCAGTTCGGCGATGGCCCGCTGTCGCGCCGCCGGGAGGCGCTGCTCGCGGCCCTCAACGGCGTGCTCGGCGATCACCTCGCCGCCAGCGGCAACCCGCTGGCGATCCCGATGCGGCTGCGGCGGGACGGGCATCCGCTCACCCTGGAGCGCGCGGCGCTGGCGGGTGCCATGCCGGAGGCCGCCGGCAGGCTGCTGGTCCTGGTGCACGGCATCTGCATGAACGATCTGCAGTGGTGCCGGGAGGGGCACGATCACGGCGCCGCGCTGGCACGCGACCTGGGCTACACGCCGGTGTATCTGCACTACAACAGCGGCCGGCACGTCTCCACCAACGGGCGTGCGTTCGCGGATGCGCTGGAGGAAATGGTTCGGGAGTGGCCGGCGCCCGTGGATGAACTGACGATCCTGTGCCACAGCATGGGCGGCCTGGTGGCGCGCAGTGCCTGCCATTACGGCCGGCT
>DASTHR010000269.1:0-12299 GCA_035718105.1 Burkholderiales bacterium | reverse complement strand
GCAGGACGAGCTGCGCCAGGCTGCCGCCCGGCTGCGGCGCCTGACCACGCACCTGGAGTCGGTGCGCGAGGAGCAGGCCGCCCGGATAGCGCGGGAGGTTCACGACGAGCTGGGAGGAATACTGACCGTGATCAAGCTGGGGCTGGCGTCCATCCTTGGCCGCCCGCTGCGCCCGGACACCCTGCCCGCCCATCTGCACCGGATCCGGGAGCAGGCGGACATGGCGATTCAGGCGGTGAAGCGAATCTCGGCCAGCCTGCGACCCGGGATGCTGGACACCCTCGGGCTGATGGCGACCATCCGATGGCACACTGCCGAGTTCGCGCGCCACACCGGAATCCTGGTTCAGATGGAACTGCCGCAACAGGTCAGCCTGTCAGCGGAGCGCGGCACCGCCGTGTTCCGCATCGTGCAGGAAGCTCTCACCAACGTGGCCCGCCACGCGGAGGCGACGCGGGTGATGATCGCGGTTCGCCGGCAGAAGGGGGCACTTCAGGTCACCGTGACCGACAACGGCTGCGGTTACGCCGAAGGCAGCCTGACGCGGCCCGACTCCTTCGGCGTCCAGGGCATGATGGAGCGGGCGCAGTTCCTGGGCGGGCAACTCCAGATAACGCCGGCGGCGGGCGGCGGGACGGCCCTGTCGCTGCGCCTGCCGCTCAAGCAGGAGGAAATCGAAGCATGATACGGATCCTGATTGCCGACGATCACGCGGTGGTGCGCCAGGGCGTGAAGCAGTTTCTCGCCGACACCCCGGACATCACCGTCGCCGGCGAGGCCGCCACGGGCCGCGAGGTGCTGGCGCGGCTGCAGGAACAGGACTGGGACCTGGTGCTGCTCGATCTCAACCTGCCCGACCTGAGCGGTCTCGAGGTGCTGAAGCGCATCAAGCAGGAAAAGCCCGCCCTGCCGGTGCTGATCTTCAGCATGTTTTCCGAGGACGAGTACGCCATCACGGCGCTAAACGCCGGGGCTTCCGGTTACGTGGCCAAGGAAAGCCCGCCGGAGCAGATCCTGACCGCGATCCGGCGTGCCACAGGCGGGGGGCGATACGTGAGCCCCGCCCTGGCGGAGAAGCTGCTTACCGGAAAACTGCCGGCGCGCGAGGCACAGCCCCATGACAAGCTATCGCGCCGGGAGCACGAGATCCTGCTGCTGCTGAGCCGGGGCGTTCCCCTGACACGCATCGGGGAGCAACTCCACCTCAGCGTGAAGACGGTCAGTACCTACCGCTCCAGGGTCCTGGAAAAGCTGGGGCTCGAGTCCAACGCCGAACTGGCCCGCTACGTGCTGAAACACAAGCTCGATCACTAGCAGGCTGTTGAAGAACCCTCCGGTAGCCGCGTTTGACACGAAAAATGCTCAGATCCTAGGCGTGCGACGAAGGTCGTAGCCAAGACTACGATGCCGAGGAGCGCAACGACGGAGATGGGCATTTTTCGCGCAAACCCTGACGGGGCGCGGCTTTCCGGGTGATCCGCTTTGTCGCTCGCCTTGCGAATGTGCACCCGCCATTCGACGCGGCTCGCTTCGCGCCACGCTCGCGCAGCGCGGAGCAGGGGCCCCGGCGCTCCCGGCGCCGGGGATGCGACCGCGGAGCGAGCGCATCCCCGCCTGCGCTGTGCACGTTCCGAGGCACGACGCTGCGGCGGGGCATCCCGGAAAGCCAGCGCCGCGGCCCCGAGGGGTTTTTCAACAGCCTGCTAGTGGCCCGAGCCGCGGCGGCGTAGGAATGCACCTACGCCGCGGCCGTCCTCTTCCCACGCACCCGGGGCCCGCCGCCGATAGCACCCTCCTGCGAGTGCGGTCTAGCATGCAAGTGCAATTTCCGGAGCCATGGCGCCGCACAAGCCGCGCCGCACTCACGGTCAGGCGCGGGCCTGAGCAACACAACCGTGCGCGGCCAACGGAGAGAACACAATCCGGCCGCAGTAAGCTTTGGGAGCGAACCATGCCAAACAGGGGAGTGCGAATCGCGATCGAGATCGCGGCTTCGCTGGCGTTCGCGGTGGGGATTTACTGGGCCTTCGGCCGCATGCTGAGCGCGGTCGCGGGTTTGTTCGATTCCCACTCCGAAACCGGCCAGGCGCTCTCCACCCTGGTGATCTTCCTGTCCCCCGGCTACCTGGGACCGCTGCTGGTGATTGCCCTCGCCAGCAGCCTGTTCGCGCTGTTTTCTTACTATCGCGAGGAGGACGTCGCCGAGGACCGGCCGCCCGGGCTGGCGCGCCGCGCCGCGGGTCCACGAGGTGGAACGGCCGCGAGCGGGCCCGCGAATGGATCAGCGCACGGGGGCCATGGCCGGCGACTGGAGCGGGCAGCCGGGGAAAATCTGATGATCGCCCAAGAAGCGGACCCGGCTGCCCATCCGCTGGCACGCACCTGAGCGGAGCGAGGACGGCGGCACCCCCGCCGTCCGGTCAGCCTCAGAACGGGATATCGTCCTCGAGATCATCGAATCCCCCCGGCTTCTTGGCGCCGGGCTTGGGGCCGGGCTTCGCGGCCGCGCCCTCCGGCTGGTCCACCACCTCGAAGCTGGTGCCGCCGGAGCGCGACCCCAGCATCTTCATGTCGCTCGCCACGATTTCCGTGGTGTAGCGGTCCTGGCCATTCTTGTCCTGCCACTTGCGCGTGCGCAGCGAACCCTCCACGTAGACCTGGCGCCCCTTCTTCAGGTATTCGCCGGCGATCTCGGCGAGCTTGCCGAAGAACACCACGTTGTGCCACTCGGTGCGCTCCTGCTTTTCGCCGCTCTTGTCCTTCCAGGTCTCGGTGGTGGCGATGCGGATGTTGGTCACCGCGTCGTTGCTGGCGGTATATCGGGTCTCGGGGTCCGCGCCCAGGTTGCCGATCAGGATCACTTTGTTAATCGAGGCCATCTAAGCTTCTCCTCCCAGTAATTGCAGCGCCCGCTGCTCGTCGAAACTCTTCACGTCCACTTTCAGGTAGGCGATGCCCTCCGCCGCCTTGACCAGTGCCTCGCGCACGCCCGGCAGCTCCCCCAGCCTGCGGCTGAGCCCGCTCGCCTGGGTGTCGTCCATGGGGGCCACATGGTACATGCGGGTGCGCACGGCCGGCGGCGCGGTCATGGAGGCGGCCAGGACCAGCCAGACACCGGTGAGCACCACGCAGGACAGGAACACGGCCGCGCCACCGAAATGCTGGGAGAGGAAGCCCCCCGCTACGGCGCCGGCGAAAGTCCCCAGGAACTGCACCGTGCCGTAGACCCCGATGGCGGTGCCCCGGGCGCCCACCGGCGCCACCCGCGAAATGATGGAGGGCAGGCTCGCCTCCAGCAGGTTGAAGCCGGTGAAGAACACGACCAGCGAGAGCACCAGGCCCCAGAGGGAATCCAGCAGCGCCGCCAGCATCAGCTGCGACACCAGCACCACGGCGATCGCCGCCAGGAACACCTGCTTCAGGTGGCCGCCGCGCTCGCCCCAGATGATGGCCGGTACCATCAGCACCACCGAAACCACCAGCACCGGCAGGTAAACCTGCCAGTGGTGGTCCACCGGCAAGCCCGCATCCTTGAGCGCGAACGGCACCACCACCCACATCGCCATCAGCACGCCGTGCAGCACGAACACGCCGAGGTCCAGCCGCAGCAGGTCCCGGTTGCGCAGCACCTCGCCGAACTGGTCGGGACTGGCCTCCGCCTCGGAATGAAAGTGGCTCTGGCCCGGATCCGGGACCACCCAGTGCACGATGGCCATGGCCGCCAATGCCAGCACGCCGGTCAGGGCGAAAATGCCCGGCACCCCCAGCAGCCGGTTGAGTACCGGCGCCAGCACCAGGGAAGCGGCGAAGGTCGCGCCGA
Organism: Burkholderiales bacterium; assembly: GCA_035718105.1. Taxonomy (GTDB): domain Bacteria; phylum Pseudomonadota; class Gammaproteobacteria; order Burkholderiales; family UBA6910; genus UBA6910. The sequence continues at coordinate 8,479 of DASTHR010000269.1, read as the reverse complement.
TGGTCATGCCGATGGTGGCCATCGCCTTGGTGCGGTGCTCCTCCCGGGTGAGATCGGCGGTGAGCGCCATCACCACGGCGGAAATCGCACCCGCGCCCTGCACTACCCGCCCGAGGATCACCAGGTAGATGCTCGAGGCCATCGCCGCGATGAAACTGCCGATGGCGAACAGCACCAGCCCCCAGTAGATCACCGGCTTGCGGCCGTAGCGGTCCGAGAGCCAGCCGAAGGGGATCTGCAGAATGGCCTGGGTCAGCCCGTAGGCGCCCAGGGCCACACCGATCAGGGTGTGGTTGTCACCGCCGGGGAGATGCTCGGAATACACCGCGAACACCGGCAGCACGATGAACAGGCCGAGCATGCGCAGGGCGTAAATGCCGGCGAGACCCAGCGTGGCCCGCAATTCCAGCGGGCTCATGCGGTCGGAAAATTGGGACATGAACGGATTGGGAAAAGCCTGGAAAGTCCCGTATATTAACAGGTTTGGTTCGGTTCCGAGGTCCGCCCGACCCGGAGACTCTGGCAGCGAGATGGATTACATCCGGGTCCGCGGTGCGCGAACCCACAACCTCAAGAACATCAGCCTGGATCTTCCGCGCAACCGGCTGGTGGTGATCACCGGCCTGTCGGGCTCCGGCAAGTCGTCCCTCGCCTTCGACACCCTGTATGCCGAGGGCCAGCGCCGCTACGTGGAGTCGCTCTCCGCCTACGCGCGCCAGTTCCTGGAACTGATGGAGAAGCCCGACGTGGACCTGATCGAGGGCCTCTCCCCCGCCATCTCCATCGAGCAGAAGGCCGCGTCCCACAACCCGCGCTCCACCGTGGGCACGGTCACCGAGATCCACGACTACCTGCGGCTGCTCTACGCGCGGGTGGGCGAACCGCACTGCCCGGAGCACGGCATCGCCCTGGCGGCGCAGAGCGTGGCGCAGATGGTGGATCACGTGCTGGCGCTGCCGCAGGGCACGCGGCTCATGATCCTGTCGCCGCTGCTGGTGGGCAAGAAGGGCGAGCAGCAGGACCTGATCGAGGAACTGCGGGCCCAGGGCTTCGTGCGCCTGCGCGTCGACGGAACGGTCCACGAGATCGACGCCGTGCCCAGGCTCGCGCGCAACCAGAAGCACACGCTGGAGGTGGTGGTGGACCGGCTGCGGGTCGGCGCCGACGCCAAGCAGCGCCTGGCGGAGTCCTTCGAGACCGCCCTGCGCCACGCCGACGGGCGCGCGCTGGCGGTGGAAACAGACTCCGGGCAGGAGCACCTGTTCTCGGCGCGCTTCGCCTGCCCGGTGTGCAGCTACTCGCTTCCCGAACTGGAGCCGCGCCTGTTTTCATTCAACAACCCCATGGGCGCCTGCCCGCGCTGCGACGGCCTCGGCCATGAGACCTTCTTCGATCCGCGCCGGGTGGTGGAATTCCCGCACCTGTCCCTGGGATCGGGCGCGATCAAGGGCTGGGACCGCCGCAACCACTTCTACTACCAGATGCTGGAGGGCCTGGCGAAGCATTACGGCTTCGACCTGGAACTGCCCTTCGAGCAGCTTCCCGACCCGGCGCGGGAGATCCTGCTCCACGGCAGCGGCCGGGAGAAGATCAATTTCACCTACATCGGCGAGCGCGGCCAGCGTCACCAAAGGGAGCACGCCTTCGAGGGCGTCATCCCGAGCCTGGAGCGACGCCACCGGGAAACCGATTCCGTGACGGTGAAGGAGGAACTCGGCCGCTTCCTCAACAGCCGCTCCTGCCCCGAATGCGGCGGCAGCCGCCTGCGGCGCGAGGCGCGCCATGTCTTCGTCGGAGGCAGCACGCTGTACCAGCTCTCCGCCCTGCCGTTGCGCCAGGCGCAGGCCTTCCTCGAGGGGCTGCGCCTCGGCGGCCAGCGCCAGGCCATCGCCGAGCGCATCGTGCAGGAAATCCTCAACCGCCTCGGCTTCCTCAATGACGTGGGGCTGGACTACCTTTCCCTGGACCGCGCCGCCGACACCCTGTCCGGCGGCGAGGCGCAGCGCATCCGGCTGGCGAGCCAGATCGGCTCGGGGCTGACGGGCGTGATGTACGTCCTCGACGAGCCTTCCATCGGCCTGCACCAGCGCGACAACGGCCGGCTGCTGGGGACCCTGAAGCGGTTGCGGGACATGGGCAACAGCGTGATCGTGGTGGAACACGACCAGGACGCCATACTGGCCGCCGACCATGTCGTGGACATGGGCCCGGGCGCGGGGGAGCACGGCGGCAGCGTGGTGGCCCAGGGCACTCCCCGGGAAATCCAGGACGATGCCGCCTCGCTCACCGGCCAATACCTCGCCGGGGCGCGCGCCATCGCGCTGCCGAACAAGCGCCAGCGGGTGCGGGGCGACCGCTGGCTGCTGGTGGGCGGCGCCAGCGGCAACAACCTGAAAGGCGTGGACCTCAGGCTGCCGGTGGGACTGTTCGTGTGCGTCACCGGCGTCTCCGGCTCGGGCAAGTCCACCCTGATCAACGACACCCTTTACGCGGCGGTGTCCCGCCACCTCTATGGCAGCAGCACGGAGCCCGCGCCCCACGACTCGCTCACCGGCATCGACTTCTTCGACAAGGTGATCAGCGTCGACCAGAGCCCCATCGGCCGCACGCCCCGTTCCAACCCCGCCACCTACACCGGGCTGTTCACGCCGATCCGCGAGTTGTACGCCGGCGTGCCGGAGGCCCGCGCCCGGGGCTACGGGCCGGGACGCTTCTCCTTCAACGTCAAGGGCGGGCGCTGCGAGGCGTGTCAGGGCGACGGCATGATCAAGGTGGAGATGCATTTCCTGCCGGACATCTACGTGCCCTGCGACGTGTGCCATGGCCGGCGCTACAACCGGGAAACTCTGGAGATCCGTTACAAGGGGAAGAACATCGACGAAGTGCTGGGCATGACGGTGGAGCAGGCCCACGAGTTCTTCCGGCCGGTGCCCGCCATCGCCCGCAAGCTGCAGACGCTCATGGAAGTCGGCCTCGGTTACATCCGCCTCGGCCAGTCCGCCACCACGCTGTCGGGGGGCGAGGCGCAGCGGGTGAAGCTGTCCCAGGAGTTGTCGAAGCGCGACACCGGGCGCACGCTGTACATCCTCGACGAGCCCACCACGGGGCTGCATTTCCATGACATCGACCTGCTGCTCAAGGTGCTGCACCGGCTGCGGGATCAGGGAAACACCATGGTGGTGATCGAGCACAACCTGGACGTGATCAAGACCGCGGACTGGGTGATAGACCTGGGGCCCGAGGGCGGCGACGGGGGGGGGCGCATCGTGGCCGAGGGCCCGCCGGAAGCGGTGGCCGCCGACCCCGCCAGCCACACCGGCCGCTATCTGCGGGATATCCTCGGCATGGGCAAGGAGGCAGCACAGGCATGAATCCGCGCAAGCTCCTGTTGGACAGCTTCAAGGCCGCCGTGGCGGCCGCCGATCCGCTGAAGATCGTGCCCCCGCACCTGCCGAGGCCGCCCCGGGGCCGCACCCTGGTGGTGGGCGCGGGCAAGGCCGCCGCGTCCATGGCCGCCGCCGTGGAGCGCCACTGGCCGACGGGCGCCCCGCTGGAGGGGCTGGTGATCACCCGCTACGGCCACGGCCTGCCCACGCGGCGCATCCGCGTGGTGGAAGCCGGACACCCCGTGCCCGACGAGCAGGGCGAGGCGGCGGCGGCGGAGATCCTCCAGCGCGCCATGGCGCTCGGCAGGGACGACCTGCTGCTGGCACTGGTGAGCGGAGGCGGCTCCAGCCTGCTGTCGCTGCCGGTGGAAGGCGTGCCCATGGCGGACCTGAAGGCCGTGACCCGGGAACTCCTGCGCAGCGGCGCGCCGATCCAGGACATGAACACGGTGCGCAAGCACCTGTCCCGCATCCAGGGCGGGCGCCTGGCGGCGGCCTGCCCGGCGCGAACGCTCGCGCTAACCATCTCCGACGTCACCGGCGACGATCCCACCCACATCGCCTCCGGCCCCTGTGCCCCTGATCCCACCACCTACGCCGACGCCCTGGGGATCCTGGAGCGCAACGGGGTAAAGCCGCCGGCGAGCGTGCAGGCCCTGCTGCGGGGCGGTGTGGCAGGAAATCCGGGGGAAACCCCCAAGCCCGGTGATCCGCTGTTCCGCCGGGTGGAGAACCGGGTGATCGCCACCGCCCATGCCTCCCTGGAGGCGGCCGCGAAGTTCTTTCGCGGCCAGGGAATCCGTCCGGTAATCCTGGGCGACAGCGTGACGGGCGAGGCGCGGGACGTGGGTTCGGTTTATGCAGCCCTGGTGAAGGAGGTGCGCGACCACGGGCACCCCTGGAAGGCGCCCGTGGCGCTCATCTCCGGCGGCGAGGCCACGGTGACGGTGCGCGGCCAGGGCCGCGGCGGGCGCTGCACGGAGTTCCTGCTCTCCCTGGCCATCGAGCTTGGCGGCATGAGGGGCGCCTGGGCCCTGGCGGCGGACACGGACGGGATCGACGGCTCCGAAGACAACGCCGGCGCCATCGCGACGCCGGATTCCCTGAGGAGAGCCGCCAAGCTCGGGCTCGGCGCGGAAAAGCTGCTGGCGGTCAATGACGCCTGGGGATTCTTCGACGCCCTGGGGGACCTGGTGGTCACGGGCCCCACCCGCACCAACGTCAACGACTACCGGGTGATCCTGATCCGCTGAATCCCGCCTCAGGGATTCACGACGCTGACATGCTGGCCGACGGCCAGCTCCAGGGCGCGTGCCGCATCACCGCAGTTCAGGGAAATCTCCACCAGCCCGATGCTGTTCTCGTGCCAGAAGGGCTCGCCCGGCGGCGCCTCGGAGAACACCCGGACATGGGGGAGGCGGCGATGCCCGGCCACAACGCTCGCCCCGCGCGGGATGCCCGCCGCCTGCAGCCCCGTCATGGCGTTTCCGTAGTGGTCCACGTAGACGACCTCGGACAGGTCCTCGCCGCCGAAATCCACGTCCAGAGCCGGAACCGTCCTGAGCTTCGGCGTGGGAAACGCGCCGCGGGCGATCCAGGCCGCGATGGGCGCGAACAGGTCGCGCCCGTGGAAGGATTCGGACATCGCCCCGGGGCGCCAGGCGATATGCCAGAAGCGGCGCTGCCGGGCGCGTGCGGCCACCACCGAGAGCAGGCCGTTGTCGGGACCGACGTAGAAGCGACCGTCCGCCTCCAGCACCGCCGCCGCCCGCTCCGACCCGACTCCCGGGTCCACCACCGCGAGGAACACGCTTGCGGGGGCGAAGCGCCCCGCCAGCGCCGCCAGCAGGTGGGCGGAAGCCCGCACGTTGAAGCTGGGCGCGTCGTTGAACAGGTCCAGCCGTGGCAGGCCGGGCGCGTGGCTCTCCAGCACCCCATGCACCTGCCCGAGGTAGAGGTCGTTGGCGCCGTAATCGGTGAACAGGACCAGCATCGGCCCATTCTATCCGCAGAAAAACACAAACCGCGGCGGCGCCCGGCGCGTTTTCGGGGCAGGACCGGGTTAGCGGGCGGTGACGACCAGGGTCTGCGCCCCCCCCATGCCGCGGTAGACGCGCTGGAAATCCTGCGGCAGTGTTGCGCAGGTCGCGGTGGGCACCCGCGGGAAGGCACCGCGGGCAAACGCCTCGGCGAAACCGCTCATGTGGCGCTGGAGTTCGTCCGCGTTGCGCGAATCTGCTTCGATGGTGACCATGGACTGCCGGATGAACTCCCGCAGTTCCGGCGCCCTGGCGCCGCAAGCCACAGCCCGGCCCGCGGTAGCGCCGGCCTCTTCGGCGCGGCTGGTCGCCGCCAGCACGCCCCCCGCAACCAGCAGACCGCTCAGGGTTGCCGCCAAGATGATATGCCGATTTGCCTTGTTCATGGAATGCTCCTTCACGATATGAAATCAGATGGAGCCACTATACGGACCGAATTATTGCAGTGCAATACAGAGATTCTTATGGTAACTATAAGTCGTTAAGTTATTAATTTATATACGTAAATAATATTTTTACCGGGTTGAACCAAATGCATTTGTGCTGCTCTGCAGCATCTCCTGCCCGAGTACGTTGCAGTGCCGACCGGCGGGGAGCGGGTTAACCAACCGCGGAAGAGTCGAACCGGCCCTGGGCGAGGGTGCGACGGGCGATGCCGAGCAGGGCGGGCACCAGGCGTTGCAGGCCGGGCGCCAGATGCCGGATGCAGGTGCGGGCCTGGGCGGCGAGCAGCAGTGCCGCCATGTACCATGCGAACTCGTCCTCGGAAACGGCGTTCCCCCCGCTAGCGCGGTAGGCGTCGACCAGTTCCCGGGCAGCCCGCGCCGCATCGCCCAGGCGTTCCCCGCGCACCAGCGCCATCAGCAGCAGGCGGCCGCCGAAGTGAGCGAGGTCCCGCGCCGGCGATCCGCGCCCGGCCGAATCGAGATCCAGAAAGATGATGTCCCCGCCGTCCGCCAGCAGGTTCGCCACATGGAAGTCGCCGTGGATCAGGCCGTCCGCCGCTTCCGGCGGCAACGCCCGTGCCGCGACCTCCAGATCCGCGATCAGCGCTTCCGCCTCGGGGACCGCTGGCGCCACGGCACCCATGATTCGCGGCAGCACCTTGCTGCGAAGGCGCGAGAGTAATTGCTCACGTCCCTTGTCCGGCAGCCCCGCTCCGGGGGTAGCATGAAGCGCGGTCAGGGCCGGGGCGACCCGGCGCGCGAGGCCGCCGAGATCGCCGCTGGCGAACCCGGACTCGATCTGGTGCCCGGGGACAAAGGCTTCCCAGCGCACGCCCTCCCGCGCCTCCAGCGCCAGGGGGCGGGGCAGGATGAAGCGCCGGCCGGGCAGCCCCCAGAGCCGGGTGCTCAAGGCATGGCTCGCGGCTGCGGTGGCGGGGTCGCTCAGCTTGGCCACCACCGAGGCGTCGCCTGAATCGATGCGCAGGGTGCAGCGCTCCCCGGGCAGGTAGCTGAGCAGCCGCCACGCCGCGGACAGGGGAACGGCGACGTCGGTGACCGCGGCCATGCGCTGCCGCAGACTCGCGGACTCCACCAGGGACGGCAGTCTCGGAAGTCCCGGGTCCTCCGGGAAGTGCCAGGCCACCGCGTCCCATCCGGGCAGATGGTGCACCCGGGCCGGGTCGGCAGCCCGCGCCGCGGCGCCGGCGTGCGCCCCGGCGCTTTCCCCCTCCGCATAGAATTGAAGCAGCCAGATCTGGCCATCGCGGGCGGCCGCGCCCTGCTCCAGCCGGTAGACGGCCCGCAGGGATTTGCCGGGGATGTACCAGAGGTTGAGCAGTTGCACCCGCGTCGCCCCGTCGGCGAGTGCCGCGAGCCGCGCCAGGGCGATGATGGAATTGCGGACTTCGCGGATCTGCGGAAACCGGGTGTCGGTGACGAGGGTCTCGGTGTCCGCGCCCCCGGCGTCCCAGTCCAGGTTCATCATGGGGGGCCCGCGGCGTCAGGCCGCGCGGTCGCCCGGGCCGCCCGGCGCCCTCACGCCGCCGCCTCGCCGCTGGCGTCGAGGCGAAACAGCTCGCAGTAATAGCCGCCGCGCCCCGCAAGTTCCTGATGGGTGCCGCTTTCCACCACCTGCCCGTCCTTCAGCACCAGGATCAGGTCGGCGTCCCGCACCGAGTACAGCTGGTGGGCGATGATGAGCGTGGTCTTGTCCTGCTGCAGGTGGCGCACGGCGTCGCGGATCACGGCCTCGGAGTCGGCGTCCACCGCGGAGGTGGGCTCGTCCATGATCAGGATCGAGGGACGCTTGATCAGCGCCCGGGCGAGGCAGATGCGCTGGCGCTGGCCGCCGGAGAGGGTTCCGCCACTCTCGCCCAGCACCTCGTCGTAACCCTCGGGCAGCCGTTCTATGAAGTCGTGGGCGTGGACCTCCCGCGCGGCCTGCTCGATCTCCTCGTCCCCGGCATCGGGCTTGCCGTAGGCGATGTTCTCCCGCACCGAAATCCCGAACAGCACGGTGTCCTGGAGCACCACGCCCACTTCGCGGCGCAGCGACTCCCGCTGGTACTGGCGCACGTCAGTGCCGTCGATGAGCACCTGCCCCTGCAGCGGGTCGTAGAGCCGCAGGATGAGGTTGGCGACCGTGGACTTGCCGGCACCGGAGGCGCCCACCAGGGCGACGCGCCTGCCCGCCGGGACCCGGAACGAGACGTCCCGGAGTATGGGCTTGCCCGGCTCGTAGCCGAAACTGACGTTCCGGAACTCCACCTCGCCGCGCAGGTCTCGCGCCTCCACCGCATCGGGGGCGTCCCTGATCTCGGGCTCGATCTCCAGGATCTCGCTGATTCGCTCGACGCTGGCGGAGGCGCGGGAGATGCGCGCCGAGAGCCGCGCCATGACCCGCACCGGCTTGTACATGTTGACGATGTAGGTGCTGAACACCAGCAGGTCGCCGGGGGTCATGCTTCCCTGCAGCACCTGCCAGCCGCCGAAGGCCACCACCAGGGCGGTGCCGAAGGAACTCGTGATCTCCACCAGCCGCGTCGCCGCCGCCTCCATGCGCGCGGCGCGGATGCTCTCCTCCATGGACTGGGCGCTCTCGTCCTCG
>DASTHR010000268.1:0-3508 GCA_035718105.1 Burkholderiales bacterium | reverse complement strand
GTCTTGTTCACGTGCTGGCCGCCGGCGCCCGAGGAGCGGAAGGTGTCCACGCGGATCTCGGAGGGGTTGATCACCACGTCCTCGATTTCGTCCGCCTCGGGCATGATGGCCACGGTGCAGGCGGAGGTGTGGATGCGGCCCAGGGCTTCGGTCTCCGGCACCCGCTGCACGCGGTGGCCGCCGGACTCGAACTTGAGGCGGGAGTAGGCGCCGCGGCCGACCACCTTGGCGATGACCTCCTTGAAGCCGCCCTTGTCGCTCGGGTTCTGGGAGATCACTTCCACCTTCCAGCCCTGGCGCTCGGCGTAACGGCTGTACATGCGGAACAGGTCGCCGGCGAACAGCGCCGACTCCTCGCCGCCGGTGCCGGCGCGGATTTCCAGGTAGATGTTGCGCTCGTCGTTGGGGTCCTTCGGCAGCAGGCTCTTCTGCAGCTCGTCCTCCAGGGCGGCGATCCGCCCCCGGGCCTCGCGCATCTCCTGCTCCGCGAATTCGCGCATGCCCGGGTCGGCAGCCATTTCCTTCGCCGTTTCCAGGTCCGACTCCTCGCGCCGGAAGCGCTCGTAGAGTTCCACGACCGGCGCGATCTCGGCACGCTCGCGCGAGAGGGCGCGGAAGCGGTCCAGGTCCCGGGTCACGTCCTCCGCGGCGAGGTAACGGTTGATCTCCTCCAGCCGCGCGGCGAGCTGCGCGAGCCGATCGGCAACGCCGGGGTTCATTCCTGGGAGTGGATGTTGTAGACCCGGCGCAGGAAGTCCACCAGATCGTCGCGCTCGTCGTGGCCGGTGTGATTGAGCGCGTGGGTGGGCAGATGCAGGAACTTGTTGGTGAGGCCGCGGGAGAGGGACTCCAGCACCTTCTGCGGGTCCTCGCCCTTGTTGAGCAGGCGCAGCGCGCGCTCCATCTCGGCTCGTCGGTAACGCTCGGCGTGGTCGCGGAGCGCGCGGATGGTGGGCACCATCTCGCGGGTCTCCATCCAGTGCATGAAGCTCGCCACGCTGTTGTCGATGATGGCCTCGGCCTGGGCCACCGCGCCCTGGCGCGCCTCGACGCCGTCGCGCACGATCTCGGCCAGGTCGTCCACGGTGTAGAGGAAGATGTCGTTCATGTCCGCCACCTCGGGCTCCACGTCCCGCGGTACCGCCAGGTCCACGATGAAAATGGGACGGTGGCGCCGCGCCTTGATGGCACGCTCCAGCATGCCCTTGCCCAGGATGGGCAGCGGACTGGCCGTACAGGTGACGACGATGTCGTGCAGCGCGAGCTGCTCCGGCAGTTCGTTGAGCGTGATGGCCTGGCCCTCGTAGCGGTGCGCGAGCTGGCGCGCGCGCTCCACGGTGCGGTTCGCCACCGTGACCCGCCGCGGGCGCTGGGCGCAAAAATGCGCGGCGCAGAGCTCGATCATCTCGCCGGCGCCGATGAACAGCACGCTCTGCTCGGCGATGCTCTCGAAGATGCGCGCCGCGAGCCGCACCGCGGCGGCCGCCATGGAGACGGAATTGGCGCCGATCTCGGTCTGGGAGCGCACTTCCTTGGCCACCGAAAAGGTGCGCTGGAACAGCTTGTGCAGCAGCAGCCCCAGGGTTCCCGCCTGCTCGGCGGACTTCACCGCGTCCTTCATCTGGCCCAGGATCTGCGCTTCCCCCAGCACCATGGAGTCTAGCCCGCTGGCGACCCGGAACGCGTGCTTCACCGCCCGCTCGCTGGGCAGGCGGTAGACATAGGGCTCGAGGTTTGCCGCCTGCAGCCGGTGATAATTCGCCAGCCAGTCGATGGCGGCGTCCGGCTCATCGGTGTTGCAGTAGACCTCGGTGCGGTTGCAGGTGGAGAGGATCGCCGCTTCCTTCACCGGGCGACGGTCCACCAGGTCGCGCAGGGCCAGCTCCATCTGCTCGCTGGAGATCACGACCTGCTCGCGCACGTCGAGGGGCGCGGTCTGGTGATTGATGCCGAAGGCGAAAAGCTGCATGCGCGAGGCAAAATGCGGGCGTCCCCCGCCCGAATGGGCAATCATTATAAACGACAAGGGCTTAGATACCACCACCGGGCTCGGCACTTCCCTGCCCCCGGGGGTCATGAAACCACAATCGGATCATGGGCAGCGCCCTCCTGCGCGAACTCCGCAGGGAATGCCGATGACAAAAAACAAAGCGCGCGGGGACCACCCGCGCGCCTCGTCCTGCCCGTCGCAGCGGCGTTCAGGGAGCGCGCGCCAGGGTCGCCTCCCCCATCTCCGGGCGGTCGCCGCCGCGCGCCAAACCCCGCAGCGGCTGCGATGCGGCGTCGGGTTTTCCCTGATAGAGCCGCGTCACCGCCTCCATGCCGCGGGTGATGGCATCGGCGGAGTCCGCCACCACCAGCCCGTAGTCGGCCGCGCCCTCCTGTTCCAGCGCGGTCTCCAGCCAAACCCACTGCAGCGCCACCTCCTCCAGCCGCAGGCTCACGGCCGCGGCGTTGCCCGGCGCCAACTGCAGCCTGGCCAGCGCGCCCGAGAACTCGTTGCGCGCCGAGGCGACTTCCTCCCGCAAGGCCACCGAGTCGAGGCCCCAGGCGCGGACCATGTAGAGCCGGGCCAGCTTCTGGGCCAGCACCTGCTGCCTCGCCGCCATCGCGGCGGGGGTGCCCGCAGCCTGCGCGCCGCTCCTGCCGCTCAGCTCCCGCGCCAGGTCGGCGGTGAGGCGCAGCAGTTCCTCGCTGCGCCGGCTCACGCCGTCGCAGCCCTCGCGGGTAAATCGCCGCAGGGTCGCGGCCCGCAACGGCGCCCAGGACTGCTCCACCGCCACCAGGGCCGCGCGCTCCCGTTCCCGCAGCGGTGACTGCCTGAGCTTAGCGAGCTGCAGGTCGAACAACGCCACCGACCCCAGCAGGTCCTGCCCGGAACCGGCGGGCGCAACGCCCAGCCCCGCCTGGCAGTAGGCGCGGGCGATGCGCTGGGTGAGCAGCCTCTGCACCTCGGCCCTTTCCGCCAGTTGCGGCGCCTGCTCCGCGGCGGCGCCGGGGGCCGGCGCCGCGATCAGGCCCACGGCCAGCAGCAGGCCCGCGGCCCGCCTTCCGAATCGCCTCATGACGTTCTCCTTGAGGGGATCTGCGCGCATCAGGCGGCGGAGGCTTCAACGGCCCGGAACACCTCGGGCATGGAAACGGCCTGGTTGCCGATTAGCCGGATGCGCTCCTGCGGGATTCCGGCGTGCAGCATCTTTCGCCATCCCCGCTCCCGCATCACCCAGGCCTCGACGTCCGGGTGGGCGTGCAGTACCTGGGCAAGGGCCATGGCGCCGGTGGCGTCAATGAAATGCGAGCCGCGCAGGTCCAGCACCCGCAGCTTCCCGTCCCGCAGGTGGTGCTCCACCGCATCCCGTACCGCGGATGCGGTCATGAAGGTCACGCTGGAATTCACCGCCAGCACCGGCTGGCCGTGGCGCTCCTTCACATCCACCCGCAGGTCGTCCGCCATCCGGCGCAACGCCAGCAGCAGCATCAGCACCAGCCCCACCGGCACCGACACCGT